>JALYVP010000008.1 GCA_030853185.1 Actinomycetota bacterium
GCCCCGGCCCCAGCGGCCCCGGGGTCGCCGCCGCCGAGCGCCCCGTGAGGGCAGTCGTCCTCGTCGGCGGGCAAGGAACCCGACTCCGACCTCTGACGCTGACGACGCCGAAGCAGATGCTGCCGATCGCCGGTCGGCCCATGATCGAGAGGGTCCTGGCACATCTCGAAGGCCACGGCATCGACGACGTGGTCCTCTCCCTCGGGTATCGGCCCGACGCCTTCGTCTCTGCCTACCCGGAGGGCACCTGCGCCGGGGTGAAGCTCCACTACGCCGTGGAGGACCACCCCCTCGACACCGCCGGGGGCATCGCCTTCGCCGCCCGCCACGCAGGGATCATCGAGCCGTTCGTGGTCGTCAACGGCGACGTGCTGACCGAGCTCGACGTCGGCGCGCTGATCTCCCTGCACCAGGCCAGGGGAGCGGAGGCGACCATCGCCCTGACCCCGGTCGCCGACCCCTCGCCGTTCGGGGTGGTTCCGACCGATGAGTCCGACCGGGTCACCGCCTTCATCGAGAAGCCCCTCCCTGACCAGGCGCCGACGAACCTGATCAACGCCGGGACCTATGTCCTCCAACCCCACGTCCTCGACCTGATCGAACCTGACCGCAAGACCTCGATCGAGCGGGAGGTCTTCCCTGCCCTCGTCGAGCGCGGCTCGCTCTACGCCATGGCATCGAACGACGCCTGGATCGATGCGGGGACACCTGAGACCTACCGGCAGGCCAACCTGTGGTGGGCATTCCGCTGCGGTGGTGGCGTCCATCCGGACGCCACCCTGGCTGACGGGGCCCGGGTCGACGACAGTGTCGTCGGGGCCCGCTCCGTCATCGGTGCGGGGGCCGTCGTCACCGGTTCGGTGCTCCTGGACGGGGTCCGGGTCGGCGCCCGCAGCACCGTCACCGATGCCCTCGTCGGGTACCGCGGCGCCATCGGCGCCGGCGCCACCGTCGGGGCGCGATCCGTGCTCGGCGACGACGCTGTCGTCGCCGACGGTGCCGTCGTGGCCGCGGGAGACTGACCTCTGGGGGCCCGACCCAGCCACCTCTGTGAGAGCATTCGTTCGTGAGAGCGTTCGTCACCGGGGGAGCCGGGTTCATCGGCTCGAACCTGGTCGATCGGCTGCTCGCCGAGGGTCACGCCGTCGATGTGGTCGACAACCTCTCGACCGGCTCGCTGGCCAGCCTGTCCGCCGCCCGCCGTGACCCCGATCACGAGTTCAGCTTTCAGCGCCTCGACGTCAACTCCACCGCGGTGGCCGAGATCATGGCCCGGCGCCAGCCGGATGTCGTCTACCACCTGGCAGCCGGGGGTGGCGCCGCCGCCTCGGTGCGCGACCCGGTGCTCGATGCCGAGGTTAACATCCTCGGCTCGTTGCGGGTGGTGGAGGCGGCGCGCCAGGCGGGAGCCCGCAAGGTCGTGTTCGCCACCAGCGGTGCGGCGATCTACGGAGAACCGGGGCCGGGCGGCCTTCCGGTCAAAGAATCGTCCGGCCACCGGCCCATGTCACCCCACGGGGTGGCGAAGAGCAGCGTCGCCGGCTACCTCGCCATCTACCGCGAGCTGCACAACCTGGAGTACACGGCCCTGGCCCTGGCCAGCGTTTACGGCCCGGGCCAATCGCCGACAGCGGCAAGCGGGGTGGTGGCCATCCTGGCCGGCGACCTGATCGCCGGCCGGCCGGGCACCATTCACGGCGACGGCTCACAGACCCGCGATTTCGTCTACGTCGACGACGTGGTCGACGCTCTGGTCCGGGCTGCGGAACGGGGGAGCGGCCTGACGTTGAACATCGGTACAGGGGTCGAGACGAGCATCCGGTCCCTGCACGTCCAGCTGGCGGCCGCCGCCGGCGTCACCGCCGCTCCTGTCTACGGGCCGCCTCGGCCCGGTGAGGTCATCCGCTTCAGCCTGAACCCGGGCCGGGCCGCCATCCACCTGGGTTGGACACCGTGGACGACGCTCCCTGCCGGCGTGGCCGCCACCGTCGAGTGGGTGCGCACGGCCGGCACGTGAGCGGAGACCCTCAGCGGAAGAGGTCCTCGTGGTAGAGCCGGACGATCTCGTCGTGCACGCTCGATTCCCGCAGCCAGGTCGGATCCACGCCCCGGACGATGGCCACCGGCACACCCCGCGACTTGCCCATCACCAGCTCCGCAGCCCCGGCGATCTCATCCGCCACGCACACCTCGGTGACCGCCAGCTCCCGGCCCAGGGCGTCGGTGGTGCCTCGCAGGTCGACCACCGCGGCCACGCCGGCGGTGCCGATGGCGACATCGGTGACGCCCCGCCGCCAGGTGCGCCCGAACGTGTCGGAGACGATCACCCCGATTGAGATCCCCAGGCGGCCCCGAAGACCGTCACGGATCCGTCGGGCCGAACGGTCGGAGTCCACCGGCAGCAGAGCGGCGAAACCCGCTTCGACATTCGACAGGTCGATGCCGGCATTGGCGCAGATGAAGCCGTGACGGGTCTCGGTCATCGTCAGCTCGCCCCGCCGGCGCAGGATGCGCACCGATTCGCCGGCCACCAGCCGGCGGTGGGCGGACGGGTCGGCGGGATCGATGGCCACCAGGCGCCCCTCGGCCTTGGAGACGACCTTCTGGGTGACGACGACGACGTCGCCGGGCGCCACGGCGGAGTGCTCGGCGATCACCGCCGCCAGGTCCTCACCAGGGTGGATCTCGCCGATGCCCTCGACCGGGATGAGCTCCATCGCTATCGGGGGCCGGTGACGGAGGTTGCCGTACCAGGCCGCGCCGCCAGCACGGCCCGGGCCAGTGCCGCCGCCTCCGTCGGGCCGGCCATGACGGTGGGCGTCACCACGCAGGTCATGCCCTCGGCCTCGACGGCGTCGGCCAGGTCGGCGTCGGCACTGTCGACCACCAGCACCGAGGCGTAGGGAGCCCACATGCGGGCGACGCCCACCGCCGTCGGCTCGTGACCCAACTCGGCCAGGATGCGGTCCGCAGGTCCCTTGAGGGCCCGCCCGGCGATGATCGGCGACACGGCCACGGCATCGCTGCGCCGGTTGGCCACGGCCTCGCCGATCCCGGGTGTGGCCAGCACCGGGCCGATCGACAACACCGGGTTCGACGGGCAGATGACGAGGCGGTCGGCCGAGGCGATGGACCCGAGGACGTCGGGGCCGGGCTCGGCCCTCTCGACGTCGGCCAACCGGATGCCTGACACCGCCACATCATGGTGACGACCGACGAAGTACTCCTGGAAGGCGATCTCCTGGTCGGTGGCGGCCACCACCAGCCGGGTGGCCACCGGGTCGTCGGACATGGGCAGGACCCGGATCGGTAGCTGCCAGCGGGCGGCGATCTCGGCCGTCACGTCGCTCAGTGAGGCTCCTTCGTTCAATCGGGCGGTGCGGTACAGGTGGGTCCCGAGATCACGGTCACCGAGGCCGAACCACGCCAACCGGCCACCGTCGTAGGCCCCCAGCTCGGTCAGCGCCTGCCACGTCTCCCCGGCCAGACCCCAGCCCGTTTCGGGATTGATGGCCCCGGCCAGGGTGTAGACGACCGTGTCGAGATCGGGGCTGATGTGCAGGCCGTGGAGGACGGTGTCGTCGCCGGTGTTGACCACCGCGGTGATGGCCTCCTGGTCGGCGACTGCCACCAGACCCCGGAGCATCCGGGCCGCGCCGACGCCGCCGGCCAATGCGAGGATCACCCGGCCACGGTACCGTCTGGCGTCCATGCCCCTGTGCCGTGAGCTCTGCCGTCCATGAGTCCCGTCGTCGGCATCGACGCCACCCCGCTGCTCGGTTCCCGTACCGGCGTGGGGGTCTTCGTCGACGGGCTGTTCTCCGCTCTGGCCGGCCGCCCCGGCCTGACCCTGCGGGCCTACGGGCTGACCGCTCGGGGTTCTCGGCGGCTCGGCGCGGTGCTGCCCGCCGGGGTGGCCCACCGGCGCCTGCCGTTGCCCGCCGGCGTCGCCCTGCGGGCATGGGCCCGGACCGACATCCCGACCATCGAGGCCTGGTCGGGCCGGGTGGACGTGATCCACGGCACCAACTTCGTGGTACCCCCGAGCCGCCGGGCGGCCCGGCTGGTGTCGGTCCACGACCTGACGTCGCTGCACCACCCCGAGCTGTGCACCCCGGCCGCCCGGCGCTACCCCGACCTGGTCCGCCGGGCGTTGGGCCAGGGGGCCTGGGTCCACGCCGTGTCCGAGTCGGTGGCCGCCGACACCGTCGAGCACCTGGGGGCCGAGCCCGGGCGAGTACGCGTCATCTACTCCGGCGCGCCCCAGCCGCCGGCGCTGCCCCCACCGGGCCAGCGGCCCCCGAGCTGTCCGTACATCCTGGCGCTGGGGACCGTGGAGCCGCGCAAGAACCTCCCCGCGCTGGTCGCCGCCTTCGACCACGTCGCCGACGACCACCCGGACCTCGAGCTTCACATCGCCGGCCCGACCGGATGGGGTGAGGACGCGCTGGTCCGTGCCATCGGCGCGTCCCGACACGGCCGGCGCATCGCCCGCCTGGGCTGGGTGCCCGACCCGGCCGACGAGCTGTCCGGCGCCGCGATCGTCGCCTACCCGTCGCTCTACGAGGGGTTCGGCTTCCCGCCCCTCGAAGCCATGGCGGCCGGCGTGCCCGTGGTGGCCACGGCGGTGGCCGCCCTGCCCGAGGTCCTCGGCAATGCCGCTGTCCTCGTCGCCCCCGGTGACACCCCCGCGCTGGCGGCGGCGTTGGGCCGGGTGCTCAGCGACGACGCCTTGCGGGCCAGGCTGATCGAGGCCGGCCGCACCAGGGTCGGCCGGTACCGGTGGGAGCTCACCGGGGACCGCTTCGCCCGGCTCTACACCGAGCTGGCCGGGGTCGGCCGGGTGGGTCTCTAGACCGTGAGGAGACGTCTGGTGCGGGTTGCGCTCAACGTGGAACAGCTCCTGTACCGCTCACCGGGGGGCATCGGCCGGTACACGGCACAGCTGGCCTCTCTCCTGCCGATGACCGGAGCCGGTGACGAGGTGCTCGCCTTCACCGCTCGCCACGCCCGGGCCGAGGTGACCGCGGCCATGGAGCGCTTCGGTGTCTCGGGGGCCCCGCCGGCGATCCTGGGCCTGCCCCGACCCATCCTCTACGAGGCCTGGCACCGCTTCGGGCGACCAGCGGTGGACGTCGGGGAGGTCGACGTGATCCACGCCCCGTCGGTGGCGGTCCCGCCGCGACGGGCGACGCCGCTGGTGGTCACGGTCCATGACGCCGCCCCGGCGCTGTTCCCCGAAACCTTCCCCCGGCACGGCCTGCACGTCCATCGCCTGGGGATGGCCGCCGCCGCCCGCCGGGCCGACCTGGTGATCACCGTCAGCCAGGCGGCCGCCGCCGAGATCGTCGAGCACAGCGCCATCCCTGCGGAACGGATCCGTGTGGTTGCCAACGGCGTCGATCCGGTGACGCTCGAACCCGAGGTCGCCGCCGCCGCCCGCACCCGCCTCGGCGTGGCGGATCGCCCGTATGTGTTGTGGGTCGGCAGCCTCGAGCCGCGCAAGAACGTGCGCACCCTCGTCGCCGCCATGGCGCTGCTGGCCAGGCGAGTGGGGAATGGCGTCCCAGGGCGCCCCCGACTCGTCCTGGCGGGATACCCCGGCTGGCTGAGCGACGATCTGATCGATCCCGCTGACCGGGCCGTCCTGGGCCCGGACCTCGTCCAGATCGGGGTGCTGGCCGAGGCGGACCTGTGGGCGCTGTACTCCGGTGCTGCCCTGCTCGGGTTCCCCAGCCTGCACGAGGGCTTCGGGTACCCGGTCCTCGAGGCCATGACCCAGGCCACCCCGGTCGTCTGCTCCGACATCGCCGTCCTCCGGGAGATCGGCGGTACTGCCGCCCGCTATGTCGCCCCAGCCGACCCCGAGGCCTGGGCCGAGATGATCGACAGCCTGCTTGGCGACCCCGGCGAGCTTCGGACCGCCGGGGTCGCCGGGCAGGCGTGGGCCCGGAACTTCGGCGTGGCCGCCTGCGTGGCCGGCACCCGGGCCGTCTACGCCGAGGCGGCGGGCACAGCCTGACCACCAGACGTGGCCGTAGCCGGACCGCAGCGGAACGGGGCCCGACGGCGCGGATACCGTCGGGGGGTGCGCGTGCTGGTAACGGGGAGCGATGGCTTCGTCGGTCGTTGGCTGATGCGCCACCTCGGTGACGCGGGTGACGATGCCGTCGCCCTCGACCCAGCCGTCGACGTGACCGACGCCCCGGCCCTGCGCGCGGCGGTGCTGGCGGCGGAACCCGAAGGCATCATCCACCTGGCGGCCCAGGCCAGCGTGGCCCAGTCGTGGGAGGATCCGCTGGCCACGTTCGAGGTCAACGCCACCGGGACCCTGCACCTCACCGAGGCGGCCCTGGCCTGCCCTCGTCCCCCCCGATTGCTCCTGGTGGGCTCCGCGGAGGTCTACGGCGTCGTCGGACAGGAGGACCTGCCGCTCCGGGAGGACCGCCCGCTGGCGCCGGCCAGCCCGTACGCCCTGACCAAGGCCACCGCCGAGCTGATCGGCCGGCAGGCGTGGCTGGGCCGGGGGCTGGAGGTCCTCTGCGCCCGCCCGTTCAACCACACCGGGCCGGGCCAGGACCCCGGTTTCGTCGTTCCGTCCCTGGCGCGCCAGATCATCGACAGTGAGCGAACGGGTGCCGCCGCCATCGCCGTGGGGGACATCTCGGTGCGGCGGGACCTCACCGATGTGCGCGACGTCGTTCGCGCCTACCGCCTGCTGCTGAGCGCGGGAGCGCCCGGGCAGGCCTACAACGTCTGCCGGGGGCAATCAACCGAGATCGCCGAGGTGGGGCACCGCTTGGCCGCCCTGGCCCAGATCGACCTGCCCTTCGTCGTCGATCCGGGCCGCCTCCGTCCGGTCGACATCCCCGACCTCACAGGAGATCCGACCCGGCTGCACGACACCACCGGGTGGCTACCCGAGATCGACCTCGACCGGACCCTGGCCGATGTGCTGGCATCCCTGGCGGCTCCGACACCCTGAACCGCCAGTGCTGCCATGAGGATCAGTGCTGCAGGCCGACGGCGCTGCGGATGTAGGACTCCTGGGCCTGGGCCCCGGAGCGGATGGTGGCCAAGACGTTGCGGGTGGCGGCCGGGAGGCGACCCTCCAGCTCGTCGAAGCGCTCATCGATCTGCCGGCGGACCGGAGCGACCTGCTCGTCGACCAGCTTGGCCACCTCCGTCAGCTGTTCGCGGGCGGCGGCCATCTGAGCACCGACCACGCCACCGTTGGTCTGGAGTTGATCGGTCAGCTCACGGCGGCGAACCTGAGCTCGCTGGAAGCTGAGAATGCCAAAGCCGACAGCGGCGTAGGCGGAATCCTTGACAACCTTGTTGATGTCATCGAACGTGAAGTCGGGCATCGATTTTCCTCCTGGGGTGCTTGCTCTTGCCTATCTAGTGTATAACAATTGCAAGCACTCCGGCAAGGATCGGCGAAGAAGTTGTGGGTCCGGCCCCGGCCCGCGGTGACGGACCATGACCCGTGGCCGGGGTGCCCGGCCGCTAGGCTCGCCCGCCCGGATGGAATCCCAACCCACGGCACCGCCAGTAGTGGCGGTCGTCGTCACCTGCGATCCCGGGCCCTGGTTTGATGAGGCCCTGACCTCCCTGGGCCACCAGGACTACGCCAACCTGTCCGTACTGGTGGTCGACTCGGCCAGCTCCGTCGACCCCAGCGCCCGGGTAGCGGCGGCCCTGCCGAACGCCTTTGTGCAGCGCCTCAGCACCCGGGTCGACTACGGCGTGGCCACCAATGAGGCGCTCGAGGTGGTGGAGGGAGCGTCGTTCTTCCTCCTCTGCCACGACGACGTGGCTCTGGATCAGAACGCGGTGACGATCATGGTCGAGGAGGCCTTTCGGTCCAACGCCGGCGTCATCACCCCCAAGCTGGTCGAGTGGCACCGTCCCGAGCGCCTCCTGGCCGTCGGGGCCGGTGCTGACCGCCAGGGGATCGTCCATCCCATGGTCGAGCCGGGTGAGCTCGACCAGGAGCAGCACGATGCGGTACGGGACGTGTTCGTGGCCCCGAGTGGCGCCACCCTCGTCCGGGCCGACCTGTTTGCCAGCATCGGAGGCTTCGCCGACGACATCGCCCAGTTCGGCGAGGACCTCGACCTGAGCTGGCGGGTTCAGTTGGCCGGAGCCCGCATCGTCGCCGCCCCCGGAGCCCGGGTGCGCCACCTGGAGGTCGAAAAGAGCGGCCAGCGGCGGGGCTGGACCGCCCCCCTGGACCGCCGGCGGGCGGTCGAGCTGGCTGAGCAGCACCGCCTGCGCTCCGTCCTGACCTGCTATGGGCGCATCCGGCTCCTCCGCACCCTGCCCCTGCTCGTGATCTACCTCGCCGGTGAGTCCCTCTGGGCCCTGGTTCGAGGTCATGCCGGCGAGGCCGGTGCGGTGCTGCGGGCGGCCGGTCGGGCCGTGGCCAACCCGGCCATCTTGCGAGCCACCCGCCAGGCCAACCAGCGCCACCGGCGGGTGCGCGACGCCGAGTTGGCCCGCCTGCAGACCCGGGGCAACGTCCGGTTGCGGGGGTTCATCCGCTCCTTCTTCTCCGACGGCCCTCTCCCGGGGATCCCCGTCGCGCTGGGCGACGACGAAGCCGAGGCCATGGCCCTCACCCCGGCCGATCAGGTCAGCGGCTCGGGACGGGATCTGTCCCCCGAGACGGCGGCGTCGGTGACCTCGTCGATCGGGCGCGGCAGCTGGCGGCTGCCCGTCGGGTTCGGGCTGATCCTGGCCGTGATCCTCGTCTTCGGGTCCCGATCCCTCCTGGGCCACGACCTACCCGCCATCGGGCAATTCCCCACCACCGCCGGCGGCCCCGGCGGGTGGTGGAGCGCCTGGTGGTCGAACACCTCCCGAGGTGGCCTCGGAGGTTCGCTGCTCGCCGCTCCCGGCCTGGCCCTTCTGGGCCTGGCCGGTTCCATCTTCCTCGGCGCCGTCGGCACCCTCCAGCACGTCCTCGTCCTCGCCCCCCTCGTGATCGGGCCGCTCGGCGCCTACCGGGCCGCCCGGTGGTGGGGCTCGCTGCGGGGCCGGGTGGCGGCGATGGTCGTCTACGCCATCGTTCCCCTGCCGTTCAACGCCCTCGCCGGCGGCCGCTGGGCGGGTCTGCTCGCCTTTGCCGCTGCGCCGTGGACCCTCGGTGTGATCGGGCGCCTGTCGTCGCTCATGCCGTTCCCGCCGTCGGTGATCCCTCGCCTCACCGGGCGTCTGGTAGGCCTCGGTCTGCTCACCGCCCTGGTCGGCGCCTTCGCCCCCTCGTGGCTGTATGTCGTCCCGGTCATCGGCCTGGCCCTGTTCCTCGGATCCCTCCTGGTGTCGCCGGCCGCGGCCGCGGTCCGCCTCGTGGCCGTGCCGGTGGCCGCCAGCCTGATCGCCCTCATCCTCCTGGCCCCGTGGTCGCTGCGGGTCCTGGGCAACGGCACCGACACCTTCGGCGTCTTCCCCGGGCCAACCGTACGTCAGGGCCTGGGGGAGATCCTGCGGTTCCACACCGGTCCGGTTGGCGCCGGCGCCCTCGGCTGGGGTTTCCTGGTGGCGGCGGCCCTGCCACTCGTGATCGGCCGCTCCTGGCGCCTGGCGTGGGCCGCCCGTCTGTGGATCGTCGCCCTGGCCTGCTTCGCCCTGGCCTGGGCCGGGCTGCGCGGTTGGATCCCCGTCCCCGACCCCGAAGTGGTCCTGGCGCCCGCCGCCGCCGCCCTGGCCAGTGCCGTGGCCCTCGGCGCGGTGGCCTTCGAGCTCGACCTTCCCGGCTACCGGTTCGGCTGGCGCCAGGCGGCATCCGGGCTGGCGGCGGCGGCGGTGGTGGTCGCCGCCATCCCCATGCTCCTCGCATCCGGGGGCGGCCACTGGAAGATCCCCAGCTCCGACCCGGGCACCGCCCTCTCCTTCCTCTCCGGGCAGAACCAGGGCAACTACCGGGTGCTGTGGGTGGGCGCCCCCCGGTCCCTGCCGCTCGGCTCGCGTGAGCTGAGCACCGGGGTGGCCTATGCCACGTCCTTCGGCGGGGCACCCAACGTCACCTACCTCTGGCCCTCCGCCCAGGTCGGCTCCACGCAGCGCATAGCCGACGACCTGGGTCTGTCCGGCCAACGGCGGACCACCACGCTCGGCCGCCTCCTGGCCCCCCTGTCGGTTCGCTACATCGTCATCCCCAACCAGACGGGGCCGGCCGGCTCTGGCGGGGCGGCCGTACCGGTCCCCGCCACCCTCCTGGCTGGCTTGAGCCTCCAGACCGACCTTCTCCCGGTGTCTCCGGACACGTCATACTCGGTGTACCTGAACGCGGCGTGGAAACCGACGGGACCGCCTCCGGTGCTGCATGCGTCATCCGTGCACCGGGTGGTCGAGATCCTCGATGTGGTTCTGTGGGGCGCAGCGATCGCCGTCGTGATCCTCGACCGTCGCCGCCGGGCGGTCAGCCGGGTCGTCGAGGCGGTGCAGCCCCAGTGGTTCACGCCGATCAGCCGGGCTCGGCGAATCGATGCCTGGACGTCGGGGTCGCGCTCGGGCCTGTCGTCCGGTGAGGCCGACTACGACGCCGACGAGGTGTGGGTCGATGACTGATTCCCGGCCGCCCGGTGGGCGCCGGCCGGCGACTCCTCGCCGAGCGCCGGGGGGACGTTCGGCTCGCAGCCCGGCCCCGGCCCGCTCACCCCGGGCGGAGCTCATCGGTGGCGTCCGGCGGGCCCCGGTCATCGTCGTCATCGGCGCCCTCCTTCTTCTCGGTGGGCTGGTGGACCGCAGCGGATCCTCTCGCGGTCCGACCCCGGCCGGGGCTCGCCTGGCCCAGGTTCCCGTCGCCGCCCCCGCCGGGGCGCAGTCGTCATCGTGGTTCTGCGCCGGCGCCACCAGCCCCAGCGGTCCGGCACCGGGTTCGGTGGTCATCGCCAACACCGACCGCCGCTCCCTGACCGCCACCGTCTCGCTGGTCGCCGACCAGGGTCCCGGCGCCACGTCGACGGTCACGGTCGGCGCCAACAGTCGGGCCTCGGTGCCCGAGACCTCGCCCGGTTCGCCCCACTGGGAGGGCGCCGACGTGACCCTCAGCGGGGGGGCGGCCGCCGTCGAGCAGGAGGTCAACGGTCCGCTGGGCACGTCCTCGACCCCCTGCGCCACCTCCGGTCAGCGCAGCTGGTACTTCGCCAACGGTCGGACGGCCATCAACGCCAGTGACGAGATCACCCTGCTGAACCCCTATCCGGCCGAGTCGGTCGTCGACCTGTCGTTCACCACTGACCAGGGTCTCGAGGCGCCCGGGGAGTTCCAGGCCCTGGTCGTGCCCGCATCGGGCATGATCAGCGTCGACCTCGGGACCCATCTTCGCCGGCGGACCAGGATCGCCACTGTCGTCACCGCCCGAACCGGACGGGTGGTGGCCTGGCAGACCGAGGTGGTGAACCCCGTCGCGTCAGGCACGCCGGTCATCGGGCTCAACGGGGCTCCGCTCGATGCCATCGACCCGGCCTCGCCGGTACCCGGCGTCGTGTTGAGCCTGGGTTCCTCGTCGGCTGCCACGTCGTGGACGTGGCCCGACGGCGTGGCCGGCAACGGAATCGACGAGCAGTACGTGGTCTTCAACCCGAGTCCAAGTACGGCCCAGGTCCAGTTGGCCCTCAACCTGGATCAAGGCAGCGCCACCCCGTTCTCCCTCCCCGTCGGACCGAACGAGGTCACCACGGTGATATCCGATCAGGAGGCACGCGTGCCGGCCGGCGTCACCCACTCCGCCGTCCTGCGCAGCGTCAACGGCGTTCCCGTGGTGGCGGAGCGGACGGTGGCCGGTGCTTCGCCATCCGCTCGCACCGGCCTCGGTGACCTGGCCGGCGAGCGGCTGGCTTCGACGTCGTGGCTGTTCCCCGCTGGTGGCGCCAACGCCAAGTCCGACGAGTGGCTGATCCTGTACAACCCTGCGAACCGTCCCGTCACCGCCGCCATCGCCGGTCTGGCTGGCGGGGTGTCGACGCCCATCCCCGGCCTGGGCGCCCTGGTCGTCGCGCCCAGAGCCCGGGCGGCGGTCCGGATCAACGACCACGCCGCCACCCTCGACGCCGCCCTCACGGTGCAGGCGTCTGCACCCCTCTTCGTCGAACGTGACCTCTACGGGGCGTCCAAGCAGAACGGCTACGACATGAGCTCCGGGGTGCCGCTCCTCCCCTGAGCGTCTGGGAGCGAGGCCGGCGGCCCGGGGACGGCCGCTCAGGCTCAGGAAGGGGGTCGTTGGCGCTGCCACGACCCCGAGGGCACACCCGCCGGTCCGGACGCAGGAACGACCGGCGTGGCCTCGGGGTCGGGACGACCGTCGGGGTCGGGCTGACCGAAGGCGGGAACCACGGACGCATCGTCATGGATGGGCCTCCCGAACGCTTCGTCTACCAGCCGGCCGACCTCGGCGCCGCCGATCGTCTCCTTCTCCAGGAGGGCACCGGCCACCGCGGTGAGGCCCCGGCGGTGCTCGGTCAGCAGGCGGGTGGCCCGGGCCTCCTGCTCCCGCAGGATCCGCTCGACCTCCTCGTCGATGACCCGTGAGGTCACGTCGCTGTACTCCCGGCCGCTGTGCATCAGGTCGTCGCCGAGGAACACCTCGTTGTTCTCGCCCCACGCCATCGGCCCGACGCGGTCGCTCATGCCGAACTCCTTGACCATCTTGCGGGCCAGCTCCGTCGCCCGCTGCAGGTCGTTGGAGGCGCCGCTGGACAGGCTGGAGAGGACCAGGGCCTCGGCGCAGCGACCGCCCATCATCACGCACACGGCGTCCTCGATGTACTCACGCCAATAAGTGTGGCGCTCCTCGATCGGCAGTTGCTGGGTAACGCCCAGCGCCATGCCGGTGGGAAGGATCGTGACCTTGTGGACAGGGTCGGCATCGGGCAGGACATAGGCGAGGACGGCGTGACCGCCTTCATGGAAGGCGGTGGCTTCCTTCTCCTTGTCGGACAGGACCGTCGACTCCCGGCGCTGGCCCATGAGCACCCGGTCGCGGGCCGCATCGAAATCCATCATCTCGATGGCGAGCGCACCGCGGCGCACGGCATGGAGGGCGGCCTCGTTGACCAGGTTGGCCAGATCGGCACCGCTCATGCCGGGCGTGCCCCGGGCCACAACGGAAAGATCCACGTCGGGGGCCATCCGCTTGTTCTTGGAGTGAACCCCGAGGATGGGCAGGCGCTCCTCGAGGTCGGGGAGGGGCACCACCACCTGACGGTCGAAGCGGCCCGGTCGCAGCAGAGCGGAGTCGAGGATGTCGGGCCGATTGGTGGCCGCCATCATCACCACCCCCTCGGTGGCCTCAAAGCCGTCCATCTCCGCCAGCATCTGGTTGAGCGTCTGCTCCCGCTCGTCGTGGCCACCCCCGAGGCCCGCACCGCGCTTGCGCCCGATCGAGTCGATCTCGTCGATGAAGATGATCGCCGGTGCCTGCTTGCGGGCCGTCTGGAACAGATCCCGGACCCGGGAGGCTCCCACCCCGACGAACATCTCCATGAAGTCGGATCCGGTCACGGACAGGAACGGCACCCCGGCCTCGCCGGCCACAGCGCGGGCCAGGAGCGTCTTGCCGGTCCCCGGCGGACCGACGAGGAGGACGCCCTTGGGGATCTTGGCTCCGATCTCCTGGAATCGGTTCGCCGACCGGAGGAAGTCGACGACCTCCCGGATCTCCATCTTGACGCCCTCGTACCCGGCGACGTCGCCGAAGGTCGTCTTCGGTCGCTCCGTGGTGTACACCTTGGCCTTGGACCGGCCGATCGACATCACCCCGTTCATCTGGCCCTGGGCGCGACGGGTGACGAGGAGGAACACGCCGATGATCAGGCCCCCGAAGATCAGGTAGGGCAGCAGGCTGGCCCACACGCTCGGTGCGCCCGTCGTCAGCTGCAGATCCGGGATGTCCTTCTGGTAGAGCTGCAGGGCGGCACTGTTCTGATCCAGGCTGGGCCCTGTCACCGAGAACTGCTGGCCGTCCTTGTTGTTGTAGGTCAACGTGCCGCTGGCCTTGTTGACGGTCGCCTTCTGCACCTGGCCGCTGTTCAAGGCGCCGAAGAACTGGCTGTAGGACTGCTTGGAAGCCGTGCTGGTGTGCAGCACCTGACCGATGACGATGGCCAGGATGAGCAACGTGACAAGCACGATCGCGATCCACCGCCAGTTGCCGCTGCTGGATGATCCGGACGACGGTTGTCCCCCCTGGCGGTCCCCCCGACCAGGGCGCAGGTCTCCGGGCTGGCGACTCATCCTCTCATGGTAGGCGCCACCGGTCCGTAGCCGGTGCAGGTATGCGCCTGGTCAGCACCCGTGACCGATACGATTCGACGGCATGAGCAGAGCGACCGTTTGCGCCCGTCCGGGCTGCCAGGGCGAGGCGACGGCCTGGCTCACCTACGACTACGGCGGTCAGCGGGTCTGGCTCGACGGTGAACCGGGCCTCGAAGGCGGTGACCAGTGGGGGTTGTGCACCGCCCATGCGGGCAGACTGAGCTCGCCGCGCGGCTGGGTCCTGATCGACCGTCGTCTGGGCCGGGCGCCAACCCGCTACTCCCCCTCCGCCACCCTGGCCTCCTGACCCACCAAGCACCTGGCGGGCGGGCAACATAAGGAACCGATGTCGTCCACCGTGCCGCAGGCCACCGCTGTCGCCGCCATGCCGTCCGCTCCGATGCACCCGTGAGCTTCACCGAGCTCCTGGAGCGCCGGACCAGACCCCGGCCGGACTCTGGCGAGCCCACCCCTCCCGACGGCGATGAGTCCTCCTCTCCGCCCCGGCCTCCCTGGTGGCGGCCACTGCTCAGCCGGTTGGTCCAGCCCGAGGCTCTGATCACCCTGGCGGTCGTCGCCGTCTGCGTCGTCTTCACCTTCGTCGAGCTCCAGCCGTCGAAGATCTTCGCCAACACGACACCGGCGGGCGGCGACATGGGCGCCCATGTCTGGCTACCGGCGTTCTTGAAGGACCATCTCCTCGGGCACCTGCGGGTCACCGGTTGGACCCAGGACTGGTACGACGGCTTTCCGGCCCTCACCTACTACTTCCCGTTGCCGATGTGGGCCATCGCCTTCCTCAGCTACGTCATCCCCTACAACATCGCCTTCAAGCTGGTCACCATCACCGGCATGGTGAGCCTGCCCATCTGCGCCTGGGGGTTCGGTCGCCTGTCCCGCATGCGCTTCCCCGGTCCGGCCTGCCTCGCCGTTGCCTCCCTCGCCTACCTCTTCTCCCGGGACTTCACCATCTACGGCGGCAACATCGCCTCGACCATGGCCGGGGAGTTCTCCTTCTCCATCAGCCTGTCGCTGGCTTTGCTGTTCCTCGGCCTGGTGGCTCGGGGGATGCGCACCGGACGGGGTCGGGCGCTCGCCGCGGCCGTGCTGTGCTGCTGCGCCCTCTCGCACATCCTTCCCATGATCTTCGCGGTCGGAGGGGCGATCGTCATGACCGTGATGCGCCTCGAGCGCCGCCGGTACCGCTGGCTCATCCCGGTCCTGGTGGTCGGCGGGGCCCTGACCGCTTTCTGGGCCATCCCCTTCGAGTACCGACTTCCCTATGCCACCAACATGGGATACGAGAAGCTCACCACCTACATCAGCTCGCTGTTCCCCACCAAGGATCTGTGGCTGTTCGTACTGGCCACCACCGGCATCGTGCTCTCGGTGGCCCGGCGGCGACGGACCGGAACGTTCCTGTCCATCATGAGCGTGCTGTGTGCCATCGTCTTCTGTGTGGCCCCCCAGGCCCGCCTGTGGAACGCGCGCGTCCTGCCGTTCTGGTTCCTGCTGCTCTACCTGCTCGCCGGGGTGGCGCTGACCGAGATCGGCACCCTGATCGCCGAGGCCACCACCGCCGATCCTCTACGAGCCCGCCCGTCGCTGCTGCCCGTCCCCGTCGTCGCTCTCATCATCGGACTGCTCTGGGTCGGGTTCCCCCTGCGGATCCTCCCGTTCGGCCACGTGGACAACCACACCGGCAAGTACAGCTGGCTGGGCATCGCCAGCGCCGACTCCTCCTACGTGCCCGACTGGGTGCGGTGGAACTTCAGCGGCTACCAGTCGACGACGAAAGCCCGCAGCGCCGAGTACTTCGCCCTGGTCAAGGAGATGGCGGCGCTCGGCCGGAACCCGGCGGACGGGTGTGGACAGGCCGACTGGGAGTACGAGCCGGAGCTCGACCAGATGGGGACCCCTGACGCCCTGATGCTCCTGCCCTACTGGACCAAGGGCTGCGTCGGTTCGATGGAAGGCCTCTACTACGAGTCGTCCGCCACCACCCCGTACCACTTCCTCGACGCCTCGGAGCTGTCGCTGCACCCCGCCGATCCCGAGCGCGGTCTCAACTACTCCAGGACCACCCTGCTGACCCCCTCGGGTACCTCGACACCCGATGTCGCCGCCGGCGTGGCCCACCTGCAGATGCTGGGGGTCAAATACTACATGGCTCTCACCCCCGAGACCCAGGTCCAGGCGGACGCCAACCCGGATCTCACCCAGGTCGGTTCCGTGGGCCCCTACCCGGTCAGCTACACCACCAACGGGTCGACGTCTGTTGTCCAACGGACCTGGAAGATCTACAAGGTGGCCAACTCCGGCAAGGTCACGCCCCTCACCAACCAGCCGGTGGTGATGAAGGGCACGGCCGCGGGCGGCAACGCGTGGCTCAATGCGTCCGAGTCGTGGTACCTCGACCCGTCCCGCTCGGATGTGTTCGAGGCTGCCTCGGGCCCGAGCAGCTGGGCCCGGATCCCCTCGTCGGACCCGTCGCCGCCTCGCACCGCGCTCCCGCCGGTCACCGTGAGCGACGTCAGGGTCGGCGATGACACCGTGAACTTCAACGTCGACCGCACCGGGGTTCCCGTGCTCGTCAAGGTGTCGTACTTCCCCAACTGGAAGGTCTCCGGGGCCAAGGGCGTCTACCGGGTCACCCCCAACCTGATGGTCGTGGTGCCCACCTCGAAGCATGTCCGCCTGCACTACGGCTACACGCCCATCGACTGGCTCGGGTTCTTGATGACCCTGGCGGGCATCGCCGGGTTCGTCGCCCTGATCCGCCTCAAGCCGGTCCGCTACATCCGTCGGGCCCGGCGCCCGACCCGCGCCCCGGGCCCGCCGCCTGCTGCGGCCGAGCCGGTCGACGCCAGCTCCGCGGGCATGAGCGAGCCCTACCAGCGGCTGGGTTCGGCGCTCGCCGACGCCTTCCCGGCGGGGGGTCGGGGTCCCAACGGCGATCTCGACCTGTGGCTCGGCCACCCCGGGGGCCTCGACCTGGCTCGGTACTACGCCACCGGCTGGCAGGGCCGCTCGACTGGGGCCGAGCCGGCTCCGCCGGAACCCGAGGTTCCGAACGCGAGTGAGCCAGACGCTCCAGCGTGACCCTGCCTTCTCGTTCGTACCGGTGGTTGCCGGGCAGGCACTGAGTAGTGTTGCCCCGGCATGAGCGCGCCCGACGAGGTCTTCAAGGCCTATGACATCCGCGGGACGGTCCCGGACCAGCTCGACGCCGATCTGGCCCGCTCCGTCGGCACCGCCTTCGCCGCCTTCGCCGCCGCCCCCACCATCGTGGTCGGTCGCGACATGCGACCATCGGGGCTGGAGCTGTCCCAGGCCTTCGCGGCGGGAGCGACCGCCCAGGGTGTCGACGTCATCGATCTGGGCATGACCTCCACCGACGAGCTGTACTTCGCCTCCGGCTACCTCGACGCCCCCGGCGCCATGTTCACCGCCTCCCACAACCCGGCCCGCTACAACGGGATCAAGCTGTGTCTCGCCGGGGCCCGCCCGGTGGGGGAGGAGTCGGGATTGGCCGAGATCAAGGCGGCGGTCAACGACGGCCCGGCGCCCGCCCGCCCCGGTCCGGCCGGCTCGATCACCCAGCGCGACGTCCTGGAGGACTACGCGGCCAAGGTCCGCTCGTTCATCGACGTGAGCGCACTGTCGCCGTTCAAGGTGGTGGCGGACACGGCCAACGGGATGGGCGGCCTGGTGGTGCCCGCCGTCTTCGAGGGACTCGGCTTCGATCTCGAGGTCCTCTTCGCCGAGCTCGACGGGTCCTTCCCCAACCATCCGGCCGATCCCATCCAGCCCGCCAACCTCGTCGATCTCCGCCGCCGGATCCTCGACACGGGCGCCGACCTGGGTTTTGCCTTCGACGGCGACGCCGACCGGTGCTTCCTCGTGGACGACGCCGGCGAGGCCGTCTCCGGGTCGACAACCACGGCGATGGTCGCCGCGGCCATGCTCGACAAGCACCCCGGGGCGACCATTCTCCACAACCTCATCTGCTCCAAGGCGGTCCCGGAGATCATCACCGAACGCGGCGGAACGCCGGTGGTGACTCGAGTCGGCCACTCCTACATCAAGGGGATCATGGCCACGACCGACGCCGTGTTCGGAGGCGAGCACTCGGGCCACTACTACTTCCGCGACAACTACCGGGCCGACTCCGGGTGCATCGCCGCCGTCGTGGTGACCGAGCTGCTCTCGGCGGCCGCCCGGCCCCTCTCGGAGGTCCGCAAGGACTTTGAGCGCTATGCCGACTCCGGCGAGATCAACACCGAGGTGACCGATCCGCGAGGCGTCATCGATACGGTGGCCGCCACCTACGCCGAGCGGTGGCCGACCGCCGAGCAGTCGCGGATGGACGGCCTCACCGTCGATCTCGGGAGCTGGTGGTTCAACCTGCGGCCCTCCAACACCGAACCGTTGCTCCGGCTGAACCTCGAAGCGGCCCGCGCCCCCGAATGCGCAGCCCACGTCGATGAGGTCGTTGCCCTGATCAAGGAGCTGGCCTGAGTGCTCGATCCGAAGCTTCTGGAAATCCTGGCGTGCCCCGAGGACAAGGGGCCCCTGTTGTACTTCCCCGACGAGGACACCCTCTACAACCCTCGCCTGAAGCGGCGCTACACAATCACCGACGACATCCCGATCATGCTCATCGACGAGGCCGAGACGGTCGACGACGCCGAGGACCAGCGCTTACGGGCCCGGGCCGACGCCGAGGGCATCGCCCCCACCTTCACCGCCTGAGAGGCGGTCACCCGCCGGCGGTCGCCTCGCGGCCACTAGAGCTTCACAACCGTAGGTCCGAACTACAGGGAGGGACACGCGTGGCCGTACTCGACACCGTGGGCATGTTCGATCTGGCCGAGGCCCTGCCCGAACAGGTCGCCGACGCCGTCATCAGAACCCGGCTTCTGGGCTCGGTGGCCGACCCCGCGACGATCGAGTCCGTGGTCGTGCTGGGCATGGGCGGGAGCGGGGTGGCCGGTGACGTCCTCCAGGCCATCGCCACGCCGCTCCTGCCGGTCCCGGTGGTGACCGTCAAGTCCTACGAGCTGCCCGCCTTCGTCGGCGAGGGCTCCCTGGTGTTCGCCATCTCCGCCTCCGGCAACACCGAGGAGACCATCCAGTCCGCCTCCGACGCGGCCCTGGCCGGGGCCAAGATGGTGGTCATCACCGGCGGAGGCGAGCTGGCCCACCTGGCGGAGAGCTGGGCCGCCCCGGTCGTGGCCGTGCCCCCCGGGATACCCCAGCCCCGGGCGGCCATCGGGTCCATGGCGTTCCCGCCACTGGTGGTCCTCGAGAGCATGGGCCTGCTGCTGACCAGCGACTACTGGCTCGACGCCGCCGTCGACCAGCTGGCCCGCCGCCGCGACGCCTTCGTCGTCGCCGGCGACACCTCCCCCGCGGCGGAGGTGGCCCGACGCATCGGAAGGACGCTGCCCCTGATCAGCGGCAGCGAGGGCGTGGGTTCGGTGGCGGCCATGCGCTGGAAGACCCAGATCAACGAGAACGCCAAGGCCCCGGCGTTCTGGTCGTCCCAGCCCGAGCTGTGTCACAACGAGGTGTGCGGTTGGGGTCAGCACGGTGACGTGACCCGCCAGGTCCTTTCCGGCGTGGCCCTGCGCCACGACAACGAGCATCCCCAGGTCGGGCGCCGCTTCGACCTGATCGCCGAGATCGAGCGGGAGGTGCTCGCCGACGTCATCGAGGTCCGCGCCGAAGGTGACGGGGACCTGGCCCAGCTGTTCGACCTCATCCTCTTCGGCGACTACACGTCGCTGTGGATGGCCGCCCAGGCCGGGGTGGACCCGGGTCCCGTGCCCGCCCTGGTCGAGCTCAAAGCCCAGCTCGGAGCCTGAGATATACTCGGACCGGACCTCAGCGGGTCTGTGGTTGCAAGTCGATGCCAGTCGCAGGCGAAACGACCCACGTAAGGCAACTCTTGGTTGCTGAGCATGGTGCGGCTTAGGGGTAAGACCTGCCCACCCTCGTCGCGAATGGCGCCTCGAGGGAGGAGACGACACCATGCGGGATCACCGGGGGAGTTGGGGTTTCCCGCCTCTCCCGGCCCGAACAAGGTTGCAGCAGGCGAGTGTGGGGTCAAAGACCAGGTCAGCCGCTGAGGTCTGTTGGGCGCCGGCGATGGCGCCGTCCGGCCCTGTTCTGGTCCCATCGGGCGAAGTCCCCGGTCGCCTCGATGGTCTGGGCGAGCTACCGTGCAGCCCATGACGAGGTTGGACGAGCCGAGCGCTTCCCTCGTCCGAGTCCTGGTCGCCGACGACCAGGCCGTGTTTCGCAAGGGCCTGTATGTGGTGCTCGACGACGAGGACGACATCGTGGTCGTGGCCGAGGCGGGCGATGGCGCCCAGGCGGTGGCCTTGGCCGCTGAGCTGCGTCCCGACGTGGTCCTCATGGACGTCCGGATGCCCCACCTGAGTGGCATCGAGGCCGCCCACAGGATCCGCGAGCTGGTGCCGACCGCCCAGATCCTCATGCTCACCGTGAGCGATGACGAGGATGACCTCTACGAGGCGATCCGGGCGGGCGCCAACGGCTACCTGCTCAAGGAGGTCTCCATCGAGGAGGTCCCCGAGGCCATCAGGGCCGTGACCAGGGGAGAGAGCCGCATCTCGCCCAACATGGCGTCAAAGCTGCTCACCGAGTTCAAGGCCCTGGCCGACCGGGCCGAACAGCGCCAGGAGGCTCCGGCTCCTTCGCTCACCGCCCGCGAGCTCGACGTGCTCAAGTTGGTGGCCCGGGGGAGGAGCAACCGGGAGGTCGGCGACAGCCTGTTCATCTCGGAGAACACGGTCAAGAACCACGTGCGCTCCATCCTGGAGAAGCTGCACCTCCACACCCGCATGGAGGCCGCCATGTACGCCGTGCGCCAGCGCATCGTGGATCCCCAGGGGTCCGACGGCTGAGCTGCCACCCCGCCTGCCTCCGCCCCCGGGTGAGCGGCGATGCCACCCGGCGACTGAGCCCCGGCCCGGACCGGTAGCATAGGAGCCGCCATGAGCATCTTCACCAAGATTCTGCGCGCCGGTGAAGGCAAGAAGGTCCGGGCCCTCCAGGCGCTGGTACCGGACATCAACGCTCTCGAGCCCGACGTCGAGAAGCTGAGCGACGAGGCACTGGCGCACCGCACCGTCGAGTTCCGTCAGCGCATCGAGAACGGCGAGGATCTCAACGACCTGCTGATCGAGGCCTTCGCCACGGTGCGGGAGGCCGCCCGGCGGACGATCGGTCAGCGCCACTTCGACGTCCAGCTCATGGGCGGAGCGGCCCTGCACTTCGGCTGGATCGCCGAGATGAAGACCGGCGAGGGCAAGACCCTCGTGTCCACCCTCCCCGTGTACCTCAACGGGCTCACCGGCGCAGGCATGCACGTGGTCACCACCAACGACTACCTGGCTCGTCGCGACGCCGAGTGGATGGGAGCGGTCCACCGCTCTCTCGGCATCACCGTGGGGCGGGTCACGCCAGACATCGACGACTGGGACGCCAAGAAGGCGGCGTACGGCTGTGACGTCACCTACGGGACCAACACCGAGTTCGGGTTCGACTACCTGCGCGACAACATGGCCCGCTCCCTCGAGCACATGGTGCAACGGGGTCACTCCTACGCCATCGTCGACGAGGTCGACTCCATCCTCATCGACGAGGCCAGGACACCGCTGATCATCTCCGGGCCGTCGTCGGACTCGGCCCGGCTCTACTACCAGTTCGCCGGCGTGGCCCGCTCCCTGGTGCGCGACGTCGACTACGAGGTCGACGAGGAGAAGCGAACCGTTGCCCCCACCGAGGATGGCATCGAGAAGGTGGAGCGGGCCCTCGGCCTCGACAACCTCTACGACCTGGTGTCGTCCAACTACGTGCACCAGCTGACCAAGGCCCTGCAGGCCAAGGAGCTCTACCGCCGGGACAAGGACTACATCGTGGCCGACGGTGAGGTCAAGATCGTCGACGAGTTCACCGGCCGGATCCTCGACGGGCGGCGGTGGTCCGAGGGCCTGCACCAGGCGGTGGAGGCCAAGGAACGGGTCCAGATCAAAGAGGAGAACCACACCTGGGCGACCGTGACCCTCCAGAACTACTTCCGCCTGTACAAGAAGCTGGCCGGCATGACCGGGACGGCCGAGACCGAAGCATCGGAGTTCGCCAACACCTACAGCCTGCCGGTCGTGCCCATCCCGACCAACCAGCAGATGATCCGCGCCGATGAACAGGATCTGATCTACAAGTCCGAGATGGCCAAGTTCAACGCCGTCGTCGACGACATCGAGGAGCGGCACGCGACCGGCCAGCCCATCCTGGTGGGCACCGCATCCGTGGCCAAGTCCGAGGTGCTCGGTGCCCTGCTCGGCGAGCGGGGCATCCCTCACCATGTGCTGAACGCCAAGCAGCACGCCCAGGAGGCCCAGGTCGTAGCGCAGGCCGGTCGTCTCGGAGGGGTCACGATCGCCACCAACATGGCCGGACGGGGCGTGGACATCGTCCTCGGAGGCAACCCCGAGAACCTTGCCGTGCAGGATGTGGTGGCCAGCGGAATGGATCTCGACTCCGACGACGGCCAGACCCGCTACGTCGAGCTGGTGGCCAAGTACACCGAGGTGTGCGAGGACGAGGCGGCCAAGGTGCGGGAGGCGGGCGGCCTCTACGTGCTCGGATCGGAGCGCCACGAGTCGCGCCGGATCGACAACCAGCTCCGGGGCCGGTCGGGTCGCCAGGGCGACCGAGGCGAGAGCCGTTTCTTCCTCTCACTCGAGGACGAGCTCATGCGCCTGTTTGCCACCGGGGCCATGAACTGGGTGATGGGGCGGGCCCTGCCCGACGATGTTCCCATCGACTCGCGCATGGTCAGCAAGGCCATCGAACGGGCCCAGAACACCGTCGAGGGCCGCAACGCCGAGGTCCGCAAGGACGTCCTCAAGTACGACGAGGTGATGAACGAGCAGCGCAAGGTGATCTACGCCCGGCGCATGCAGATCCTCGAGGGTGAGGACCTCCGGGCCCGGACCATCGAGGTGATCTCGTCCGCCCTCGACTCCATCGTCGCCGCCCACTGCGGCACCGATTATGCCGAGGACTGGAACCTCGAAGGCCTTCTGACCGAGGCCCGCCAGTACTTCCCCACGACCACCGACGTGGAGGTCCTGGCCGCAGCCACCAGCAGTGACGAGATCTACGAGGCGCTGGCCGCCGAGGCCATCGCCTACTACGAGGCCCGCGAGGAGCAGATGCCGGGCGGGGTCGAGACCATGCGGGCCCTCGAGCGCGAGGTGATGCTGCAGCTCGTCGACCAGAAGTGGCGGGAGCACCTCTCGGAGATGGACTACCTCCGGGAGGGCATCGGCTTGCGGGCCATGGGCCAGCAGGATCCCCTGGTGGCGTGGCAGCGCGAGGGCTACACCATGTTCGGTCAGCTGATCTCGGGCATCGATGACGACTACGTCAAGATCGTCATGCACGCCCAGGTTCACGTCCTCGAGGAGCAGCCCGACGAGGCTGCCGCCCTCCAGGGGGCCAGCTACGCCGCGGCTGACGATCCAGTCCAGGGCGAATCAGGCATTGTCCGGGCCATGGCGGCCGGGCCCGCTCCTGGCGAAGAGGTCGTCTTCGCCGCCGACGACACCGCCAACGCCGGTGTCCTCGGCGCCGGGATGGGTGTTGGTGGCAGGGCCCAGCAGCAGGGCGTTGCGGCCCAGCGAGCCGAGGACCAGGCCGCACAGCGGGCGGCGGCCCAGGCCGGCCTGCCCGTGGACGCGCCGGTGGTCAAGGACTCCGTCTGGGATCAGGTGGGCCGAAACGACGCCTGCCCGTGCGAGAGTGGCAAGAAGTTCAAGTTCTGTCACGGGCGATAGACACAAGGGGCAGCCGTGCGTGACTACAGCGACGACCTGAGGTCCGTGGCCCGCCGGTTGGCCGAGGCATCCGGGTACCTCGACGCCGACGGCCTGCGCCGTCGCCTGAGCGACCTGGAGGTCGAGCTGTCCCGCCCCGACCTGTGGGAGGACACTGATGTCGGCCAGAAGGTGACGACCGAGTACAGCGGGGTCAAGGGTGATATCGACGTGCTCGACGGGCTTGCCTCGCGCCTCTCCGACGCGGAGACCCTCTATGGCCTGGCCCTGGAGGAGGACGACGAGTCGGTCGCCTCCGAGCTCGATGGCCTCCTGGCCGGGCTCGCCGCTGACCTCAGCGCCCTGGAGCTGCGCTCGCTGTTCACCGGCGAGCACGACGGGCTCGACGCCGTCTGCGAGATCCACGCCAAGGACGGCGGCACCGACGCCCAGGACTGGGCCGAGATGATGTTGCGGATGTACCAGCGGTGGGCGGAGCGCCGAGGCTTCGGCATCGAGATCGACGAGGTCAGCCAAGGTCAGGAGGCGGGCATCCTCTCCGCCACCTTCATCATCCGGGGCCGCTTCGCCACCGGGCTTCTCTCCGCCGAGCGAGGCGTGCACCGCCTGGTGCGGATCTCCCCGTTCGACTCCCAGTCCCGGCGGCAGACCAGCTTCGCGTCCTTCACCGCGGTGCCGTTCCTCGACGATCTTTCCGGGGTGGTGGATGTCGAGGAGAAGGACCTGCGCATCGACACCTACCGGTCGTCGGGTGCCGGCGGCCAGCACGTCAACGTGACCGACTCGGCGGTGCGCATCACCCACCTGCCGACGGGCGTGGTCGTGGCCGTGCAGAACGAGCGCAGCCAACACCAGAACAAGGCCAAGGCGATGCAGATCCTGGCGGCCAAGTTGGCGGAGCGCCAGCGCCAGGAGCGGACCGCAGAGCTGACAGCCATGGCCGGACCCCAGGCCCAGATCGGATGGGGGGCCCAGATCCGCTCCTATGTCCTCGCTCCCTACCAGCAGGTCAAGGACCTGAGAACCGATCACGAGACCGGCAACGTCCAGGCCGTCCTCGACGGCGACCTTGACGGGTTCATGGAGGCGTGGCTGCGCTGGCGCCGGTCGGCGGCCCCGTGAGCGGGGGCGCCGTCGCGGGGGTGCCGCCACTCGCGGGCGGCGGTCTGACTACACTTTCCGGTTGCGGGTGCGTCGGGCGGACGCGCCTTCGTTCATCATGATCAAATTCGACCACATCACCAAGGCCTACAAGGGCACGACCGTCGCTCTAAGAGACGTCTCCGTCGATGTCCAAAAGGGCGACTTCGTCTTCCTGGTCGGCCCTTCCGGGTCCGGGAAGTCCACCTTCCTCCGCTTGGTGACCAAGGAGGAGCGCCCCGACTCGGGGGAGGTGTGGGTGGCCGGCAAGGAAGTCGGCCTCCTCTCCCCCTGGAAGGTGCCCTACCTGCGCCGGAACATCGGCTGCGTGTACCAGGACTTCCGGCTGCTGACAACCAAGTCGGTGTACGAGAACGTGGCCTTCGCCCTCGAGGTCATCGGGCGCCCGCGATCAGTCGTCAAGACCCAGGTGCCGCAGATCCTCGACCTCGTCGGACTGGGCAAGAAGCTCACCAACCTGCCCCATGAGCTGTCCGGCGGGGAGCAACAGCGGGTCGCCATCGCCCGGGCCTTCGTCAACCGGCCCCTGATCCTGCTGGCCGATGAGCCCACCGGCAACCTCGATCCTTCGACCTCGGCGGGCATCATGCGCCTGCTCGACCGGATCAACCGGACGGGGACCACCGTCGTGATGGCCACCCACGACAACGCCATCGTCGACTCCATGCGTCGTCGTGTGATCGAGCTCGATCGCGGCACGGTCATCCGGGACCAGGCCCGCGGCGTCTACGGAATGGGAGCCTGAATGGCCGTCTCCGGTGGGTATCTGGTCCGTGAGACCGCCGGCAACCTTCGACGCAACCTGGTCATGACCCTGGCCGCCATCATCACCATGATGGTCTCGCTCGCCGCCTTCGGCAGCGTGCTGATCATGCGCCAAGCCATCGACAAGGCTTCGGTGCAGTGGAGGGGCGGCGTCGAGCTGGCCATCTTCCTGCAACCGGGCATCCCCACCAACGAGAGCTCCGCCATAGGCCACGAGCTCAACGTCACCCAGGGCGTCAAGAAGGTCCGCTTCGTCGATCAGGCCCAGGCCTACCAGGAGTTCAAGACCATCTTCGGCGGTGAACCGGACCTGCTGAGCGTATTGAACGAGAGTCAGATGCCGCCGTCCTACCGGGTCGTGCCCCTCAAGGCCCAGGATGTCTCCTCCCTCGGCAAGCAGTTCGCGTCCCAGCCGGGCGTCCTGCGGGTGTCCTACGCCCAGCAGGAGATCAACAGCCTGCTGCACCGGTTCAACACCCTGCGGTGGTTCGGCGGGATCCTGGCGCTCGGCGTCATGTTGGGTGCCCTGGCCCTGATCGTCAACACCATCCAGCTGGCCATCTTCGCCCGAAGACGGGAGGTGGCCGTCATGAAGCTGGTCGGGGCCACCAACTGGTTCATACGGGTGCCGTTCATGCTCGAAGGACTCATCCACGGGGTGGTGGGGGCGTTCCTGGCGTTCGGCGTCACCTACACCTTCCGGAACTCGGTCGCCTCGTTCGTGGGGAGCGACTCGGTCCTGGGTGGCCAGAAGCTCTACGTGACCTCGGGTGAGGCCTTGGTGGTCGGCATCGCGGTGCTGCTGCTGGGCGCGGTCGCCGGGGTGGTCGGGTCGGCCTTCGCCGTCCGCCGCTTCCTCGTCGTCTGATCGTCCCTGGTCCCCCGCCGGCACCGTCCGGGCGGCCTACGGTCTTGCCATGAAGATCGAGGATTACGCCCTCATCGGCGACACCCAGACCGCGGCTCTGGTCGGCATCGGCGGGTCCATCGACTGGTTGTGCCTTCCCCGCTTCGACTCCGGGGCCTGCTTCGCGGCGCTGCTCGGCGACGACACCCACGGCCATTGGAGCGTGGCTCCCGTCGCTCCGGTCACGACCACCCGCCGTTACCGGGGCCGCAGCCTCGTCCTCGAGACCGAGCACCAGACCGAGACGGGGACCGTCCGGGTGATCGATTTCATGCCGGTGCGCGGCGACCAGCACCCCAAGGTGGTGCGCCTGGTCGAGGGCGTCAGCGGGCACGTCCCGATGACCATGGAGCTGGTGATGCGCTTCGAGTACGGTGCCGACGTCCCCTGGGTCCGCCGTACCGACACCGGGCTCCATGCCATCGCCGGTCCGAACGCCGCCATCCTGGCCACACCGGTGGAGCTGACCGGTCACCACCTGCAGACCACCTCCACCTTCGACGTCGCCGCCGGCGAACGGGTCCCGTTCGTGCTGTCGTGGTATGTCTCCCACGAGCAGGCTCCCGGCCCCTTCGACCCGGTGGGCGCGCTGCGGGACACGGTCGACTGGTGGCGGGGGTGGTGCGAGGGCATCACCCAGGTGCACGGTCCCTGGGAGGATGTGGTGCTGCGATCGCTCATCACCCTCAAGGCCCTCACCTACGCCCCAACCGGGGGGATCGTGGCCGCGCCCACCACATCGCTCCCCGAGGACCTGGGCGGCGTCCGCAACTGGGACTACCGGTACTGCTGGGTCCGCGACGCCACCCTCACCCTCGATGCCCTCATCGAGGCGGACCGTCGCGACGAGGCCCAGGACTGGTTGTGGTGGCTGGTCCGGGCCTCGGCCGGAGCTCCCGAACAGCTGCAGATCATGTACGGCCCGGCCGGGGAGCGGCGTCTCTCCGAGTTCGAGGTCGATTGGCTCCCCGGCTACGAGGGGTCAGCCCCGGTCCGGATCGGCAACGCCGCCGCTGACCAGTTCCAACTCGACGTGTACGGCGAGCTGATGGACGCCACCGACCGGGCCCGCCATCACGGCATCACCGACTCGCCGGTGATCTGGGACCTGCAACGGGCCCTGATCGACTTCGTCGTCGACCACTGGCAGGACCCGGACGACGGGATCTGGGAGGTGCGGGGACCGAGGCGCCCGTTCGTTCACTCCAAGGTGATGGCGTGGGTGGCCATGGACCGGGCCGTCGCCGCCGTCGAGCGCTATGGCATGGACGGGCCCGTGGCGGACTGGCGCCAGGTTCGAGACGCCATCCACACCGAGGTGTGCGCCAAGGGCTACAACGTCGAGGTCGGGGCCTTCACCCAGTCCTACGGCTCCGACCGACTGGATGCCAGTGTTCTCCTGCTGCCGGCCGTCGGCTTCCTCCCCTGTGACGACCCCCGGATCGTCAGCACCGTGGACGCCGTCCGCCGGGAGCTGATGGTGAATGGCTTCGTCCTGCGCTACCAGAACGATTCGGGAGTCGACGGCCTCCCGGGAGGCGAGGGCGCCTTCCTGCCCTGCAGCTTCTGGATGGTCGACTGCCTGGCCATGCTGGGACGGGTGGACGAGGCCCGGGAGCTCTTCGAGCAGCTGGTGGCCCTGACCAACGATGTCGGGCTGCTCTCCGAGGAGTACGACACAGCCCGGCGGCGACTGGTCGGCAACTTTCCCCAGGCCTTCTCCCATGTGGGCCTGATCAACTCGGCCCGCAACCTGGCTGCGGCCATGGAGGCCCCGAGGTCCGCTGTCCCCCGCTGAGCCGGTGTTCAGGAAGGCGGGCGGTCGGGCTCGGAGGCCCGCCCGGGCGGTGACGGCCGGCGAGGCCCGGCGGGGGGGAGGCGGCAACGGCCCTCACCGCGTCGGCCACCACAGAGGGATGATCAAAGGGAAGCAGGTGACCGGCACCGGCCACCTGGCGAAGGACCGCGCCGGGAATGGACGAGGCCAGGCGGGCACCGACGTCGGGGGTCACCACGTGGTCCGACATGCCGGCCAGCACCACGGTAGGGGTGCTGATCCGGGCCAGGCCGGGCTCGAGATCATCGATCTCGTCGACGTAGGCCCGTTGCTCGACCATGAAGCTGCGCCACAGAGACTCGTTGGCGGCAGGGGCCAGGGCGCTGCGGCTGGCGCCCGGTAGCACCCGGTCCACCCCCGCTCGGATGGCAGCCGAGCCGAGCAGGGTCCGGGCCATGGCGAACGTCGAGGCCACCATGACGTCACCGACGACGGGGGCGGCCAGGATCCGGTCCACCCACCCGGCGCCGGCGACCGGGCCGATCGACGAGACCAACACCAGACCGCCCACCCGGTCCGGATGGTCTGCGGCCAGTGCCAGAGCCACCCCGCCGGCCCAGCTGTGGCCGACCATGATCGCTCGATCGACGCCGAGCTCGTCGAGGGTGGCGATGACGGCAGTGGCGTTGACCCCGAAACCGGCGGCCTCTCCTCCGGTCCGCCCGTACCCGAGGCGGTCGACGGCCACCACCGAGAAGTCGGCCCGCAGGAGCTCGGCGACGGAGAACCAGTCGGTGCTGCTGCCGGGCTGGCCATGCAGGCAGACCACGACCGGACCAGTGCCGGTGGCGGCGAAGACCAAAGCTGGTCGAACCTTCGAGGCGCCTTCTTCCCCGCTCATGGCCCGATCAAGATCCGGGAGACACCGCCCGACGCCATGTCATCGCAGGCTACACGCCGTCCTGGCGGGGCTCTCCCGGACCCGGCTCGTTGGCGACTGGATGGTCGGGGCGGGCGGGCTGGTTGATCGTCGCCGTGCCGGCGGCGTCGAAGTAGGTGAGCATCCGACTCTCGTCCAGGCCTCGTGCGGCCGACTCGCGGACCGCGTTGCTCATGTGGCGGACCCAGGCGTCCCGTTCGGCGCTGCCGATGACAAACGGCTGATGACGCATGCGCAACCGGGGTGCGCCGCGCTGCTCGGAGTAGGTCGTCGGCCCCCCGAAGTACTGGATGAGGAAGTCACGCAAGTGAATCCGGGCCTCCTCGAAGGCGACGGCGTCGGTCGGGTACACGGCGGCCAGCACCGCGTCGTCGGCCACGGCGTCGTAGAAGCGGCGGGTCAAGGTCTCGAAGAAGGCCTCGCCGCCGACACGTTCGTAGAGGGTACGAGGGGTGGCCATCGGGCCAGCATGGCGCAACGAGGGGAACCGTGCCTGGCGAGAGTCGTGGGGCGGGCCCCCCGATGGGTGCCGCCAGGTCCCAGCCGGCACCCGGGGCGTGCTAGCAGTGATAGATGAGCTCGTTCCTCCCCCTCGTCGAACCACCGCCGGACCACGCCGGTGCCGGCCGGTGGTACGTGGTCCGTCAGAGCGAACTGCCGGCTTCGAGGCCGAGTGGGACGCCGGAGAGATCGCGGTCGATGGCAGCGAGACCCTTGAAGCGGGCTGGTTCCGCCGGGATTCCCTCCCTTCCATCCCGCCACCGATGAGCATCGCCCGCCGCCTCATCGACCGGTGGATCGCCGATGAGCAACCCCGCCTCGCGGGATAGCCTGAGGGCACCATGACGCGCGGTTCTGTCCGATGCTGCCCGCAACGTCGTTGGGCCGCACGGTGGGTGGGATGGTCGCTGGGGGCGCTGGCGATCGGCTGGGGCCTGACCGGCTGTGGTGCCTCCAAGTTGTCACCCCAGGCCGCCGCCCAGACGCAACAATTTCTCGATGCGGTGCACGTGGCCGCTCCCGACGTCAGCTCGTACCGGACCGACGTGGAGCTCACCCGTCTGGGTAGGGCGGTGTGCGACGACCTGCGCAGTGGGGCCAGCTACCAGACCGTGGCTGACCGGTTGGGGACCACCGCTGGGTCCAGCCGGCTCCCGAGCGTCGACCTCGGAGCGGTCATCACCTCAGCCGCGTCGGTGTACTGCCCACAGTACGCCGACCGCATCAGCTGACCCACGCCGGCGGGGGGCGGCGCAGCCGGGCTCAGCTGACCGGCTCGTCGATCGGCCACGGGGAGATGAGTGACACGACCCGAGCGCCGACGGCGATGTGTGCACCGGGGCACAGGCTGTGGGCGACGAATGGACGGAGGGTGGTCCAGTTGGTCTCGCCGGGCAACATGACCTGGGTGACCCCGTCGGCATCCTGGCCGATCACCGACACCCCCCATCCGGTCAGGCGGATCTCGGCATGGGATGCGGCGACGGCCGGGGCCGAGCCCAAGGTCAAGGGACGGACCCGACCCCCGCTCACCGTGGGGTCAGAACGGGGATCCGAACCGATCAGGTAGCTGCGCTCCAGCCGGTACACCCCGCCATCGTCGATCACGAGGACGCCGAGGGACGGTCGGGAGCCGCTGACGCGTCCGCCTTCCGTGGTCACAGGCCGGCGGCAGACCACGCAGGCATGAACGGCTGGATGGTTGAAGTGCCCGGCCGGACAGAGGACGCCGGCTACGACCGGCTGGCCGGGGACGGGCCCGTCAGGTTGACCGACCGGCGGCAAGGACGGAAGCGGGCTGGCACCTCCTCTGGCCAGGTCGAGGGTTCCGGGCGGCCGATCACCCCCGTCCGGGGTGGACGTCGACGCCACGGTCTCGGTCCGGCCCTCGCGGATCTGGCGTAGGGCGTCGACCAGCTCCGTGGTCTCGATGACCGTGGCCTCCTGGCCGGAGCGGGTCGTCGGGGGTTTGCCCGCCGCCGGGGCGACGGCAACAGGCTCCGCCGCCGGGGCGGCGGCAACAGGCTCCGCCGCCGGGGGGCGGATCATGGTGGTGGCGACTGCAGGGTCGGGCTCGGGTACCAGGGAGAACCCGGCGGAGGGGACCACGCCCCGCCGGAGATCGGTACCCGGTGCCGGTCGCAAGGGGACGGCCCCGTGAGCGGACACGGAGATGGGAGTGGCGCCATGGACCTCGGTGCGCAGCCATCCCGGTTGGGGCTGTGGCACCAGCCAACGCGTTCCGTCCCAGGCCTGGATCGCCCCGTGCAGCAGGACGGTCGTTCCCGCCTGGCCCGGGCCGACACAGGCGAAGGGGACGCCCGGTTCCGGGTCCCGGCCCGCCAGCACGCCGCCGATGTGATCGGCGATGCGCGCCCCCCCGAAGGTCGACCCTCCCACGTTGCGGGCGGACTCGACGAGGAAGGCGACCAGAGGCTCCGAGGCGCCGGGGCCGGCCCAGACGCACACCTCGCCGAAGCGAGCTGCGGTCCCCGGTCCGGGGACGATCTCCAGGCGACTCATTGCTGTGGTACCAGGGTCTGGAGGTGATCGGCCAGGGCGGCGGCCGTGGGGGGACGGTCGGACGGGTCGGGGGCCAGGCACGACGCCACCACCGCGGCCAGGGCCGGCTCGAGGTCGTCGGCCATCCGGATCGGTTCGAAGGCGGTCCGCTGCAAGGCCACGATGGGCTCATCGCCAGGTAGATCGGGGTGCAGCAGGCGGCCGGTGATGGCCTGATGGAGGGTGGCGCCGAGAGACCACAGGTCGCTGGCCCGGGACGGCGGGTCGCCTCGGGCCACCGCCGGGTCGACGCTGTCGAGCACGCCGGCGTCGACGATGTCGAGGATCCGCCCCTCGTCCCCGGAGCCGGCCCGGAACGCTGGGGGATCGATCACCGCTCCACCGGAGGTCGGTCGCACCGTGGTGGGTGAGACCCCATGATGGGTGAGGCCCGCCTGGTGCAGGGCGTGGACACCTCGGGCGGCGGCAGCGACGGCGAGCAGCACCCGGCGCCGATCGCGTTGCCCCCTCAGGTCGCCACGACCATGGTCCTCGGTGACGTACCAGGCGAACGGGGGCTCGCCGTCGGCCTGATACCCCGCTTCGATCAACCCGCCCACGTGGGGCGACCGAACGCTGGCGAAGGCCTCGATGATCGGGCGCAGCAGGCGGAAGGCGTCCGAGCTCAGGGGGCGAAGGACGTGGACGATGACCGTGCCATCCGGCCGGTGCAGGCGGGCGGGGGCGGGAGTGACGAAGACCTCATCTCGAACCCCCGAGATGCGCTCGCCCGGCTCGTAGTCGGCTACCGCCGTCGTCACGTGATTGGTCTCCGCTCGTGCTGCGTCGTGGGGGCTGATCGTACCGGTAACTTGGGCGCTGTGACCTCGGTGCTGGCTGTCGCCAACCAAAAGGGCGGCGTGGCCAAGACCACGACCGTGCACTCGCTCGGGGCGGCTCTGGCGGAGCGGGGCCGGCGGGTGCTGCTCGTCGACCTCGACCCCCAGGCCTGCCTCACCTACTCGACCGGCACGGACCCTGACGGCTTGGAGGTGTCCCTCCACGACGTGATGGTCGGCCGGCTGCCGGCCGCCGACGCGATGATCCACACGGCGGACGGCATGGACCTGCTGCCGGCCACCATCGACCTGGCCGGCGCCGAAGTCCACCTGCTGACCCGCCCGGGCCGGGAGTACGCGCTGGCGCGAGCCCTGGAGAAGCTGAACGGCGGCTACGACACCGTCCTGATCGACTGCCCACCGTCACTCGGGATCTTGACGATCAACGGTCTGACCGCCGCCCAGCGGGTAGTGGTCCCCCTCCAGTGCGAGACCCTCAGTCACCGCGGTGTCGGCCAGCTGCTGGAGACCATCGCCGATGTGCGCTCCTTCACCAACCCGTCCCTGGCCGTCCTCGGCGTGATCGCCACCATGTTCGACCCCCGCACCCGCCTGGCTCGCCAGACCCTGGCGGCGGTGCAGGAGCACTACGGCCTCGAGGTCCTCTCCCCGCCGGTACCCAAATCGGTCCGCGTGGCGGAGGCGCCGGGCCGGGGTTGCTCGGTGCTGCGTCACGCGCCGAGGTCAGCCAGCGCTGATGCCTACCGTTCCCTGGCGGCCGTGATCGAACCTGGGCCATGAGCGGACCCGACGATCCTCTCGGCCGACGATCCCTCTTCAGCGCTTCCGACGAGAGCGCCGCCGTCACCGGGGAGAGCGCCCGGGTGGGCGAGAGTGGTGGCCGTCGGGCGCTGTTCTCCACCCCTCAGACCCGCGGACGGTCAGTCGTGGTCGTCTGCCGGACGTGTCGGGCCCGGACGCCGTTGTCGTTCGCCGACATGGTCCGACGGCTCGTGGCCTCGGCGTGGCTGCCCGTCCTCAGCCGGTGGACGCGCTGGATGCGCTGCCCCTCCTGCGGCACGTTCTCGTGGTGCCGGGTGGAGTGGAGCCATCTGATCTCCGGCCGCTGAAGGGTATTGGGCGGCGACGGCAGGCGGTTCAGCCCTGGAGGCTGGCGGCGATGACCGGGGCGACGCCGGGACCGGCGTTGATCAGCAACCACATCTCCGTTTGTGAGGAGCCTTGCCACACTTCGATGGCGGTGGCGCTGAACCCGT
>JALYVP010000075.1 GCA_030853185.1 Actinomycetota bacterium
TGCATGAAGAAGTCTTCATGCAAGCCACTGGCTATGATGGGGGCGTGGGACATGGCGTCGAAGGTCGCACCAGGACGAGGGGACACCCCGAGACTGCCGAGCAACTGGACACGACCACCGCCAAGACCGTGGCCGCCACCTTCGGAGCGCTGGCCACCCCCAGCCGCCTCCAGATCCTGACCAGGCTGCGCCAGGGTCGGTGCACGGTGAGCGAGCTGGCCGCCGCCGTGGCCATGGAGCAGTCGGCGGTGTCGCACCAGCTGCGCCTGCTGAGGAACCTGGGGCTGGTCGACGGCAACCGGGACGGTCGCAGCGTCGTCTACGCCCTCTACGACGACCATGTCGCCGAGCTGCTGGATCAGGCGATCTATCACGCCGAGCATCGCCGCCTGGGCTACCCGGATCGGGCCGCCACCGTCAGCTGACGCTGCGGTCGCTGGGTCAGCCCATGATGGCGGTCACCGCGCTGTAGACGGCGAGGGCGACCAGGATGGCGGCGGCCGCCAGCCGCAGGATCCGCACGGAGATGACCCGGAGCAGGTTGGTGCCGGCGATCACGGCCAGGGCGGCCACCGCCCACAGGCCGAGCACGGCGCCGGCGCCGACGCTGAGGGGGGAGTGGAACCGGGCCGCCAGGTTGGCCGTGAGGATCTGGGTCAGGTCTCCCCACTCGGCCAGGAAGATCACCCCGGCGGCGGTGCCGGCGGTCCGTAGCGCCGAGCGGGGGATGACCACCCCGGCCGCCTCCTGCCTCTGGTTGCGGATGGCGAACGAGTACACCGCGGCGGCCAGGAACAACACCGCGACCAGGCCGTCGACGACCCGGTGGGGGAGGAGCTTGAACACCGCCACCCCGATCGACACGGCGATCACGACGTGGACCAGAAAGGCAAGGGCGGTACCGGCCCACACCGCCAGGGGGCGCCCTCTCGAGGCCATCAACAACGACGCGAACATGGTCTTGTCGGGCAGCTCACCCAAGAAGATGACCGGGAACACGGTCGCGGCCACAGCAAGGTCCACAGTCGAGTCTCTCCGCCGGACCGGAGTGCCAGGTGGCCTTCCGTCCGGCCACGTCGGGGTCGGATCGGAAGGTCTCGCTCGCCTATCGCAGCAGGCCCGCCAGCCGGGCACCGGGGTGCCAGCATGTCGACTGACGATTGGGAGCTACTCCCCTTCGCTCCCTCAACCCTAACCGACCCGCCGCCGCCAGCCGCTGCTGGCCCCTCAGACGTCGTCGGGCCCGAGCTCCTCCACCTCGAGGAGGGTGAACCCGTCGATGATGGTCCTCAGCACCTGCTGGGCCACCCGGGGGTCGACGCCGGCTTCTCGGGCCGTGTCGGCGAACCGCTGCAGCATCTCGTCCTCCCGGCTCCGGTCGACGACGGCCATGTGCCGGGCCCGCTTGTAGTGGACAACGTCGCCGACCAGGCGGCCCCGCTCGGCGAGGAGCGCCATGAGGCGGCGGTCCACGTCGTCGATCCGGCGGCGGATCTCGGAAAGATCGAGGTTTGGCTCGGCGTCCATGGGGTCGATCATGCCAGCCGTCGGGGACGCCGTTCGGTAGCTGGCGAGGATGGTCGGGGCGCCGCCAAGGGCCGGCCGTCACCGGAAGGCGCCGTGGCGGGCGGCGACGGTTGCCAGCACGGACCGCTCGACAGCGTCACGGCTGTCGCCCAGCCCAACCATGAGGTTGATCGCCACCTGGCCAAAGACCTGAAGACCGAGGCCCTCATGGCCGAACGTGCCCGCGATCTCCAGCAGCACGAATCCATGCGTGATGCTCAAGAACTGGCCGGCGGCCACGAGAGAGTCCACCGGCCGCATCCGCCCGGACGCCTTCATCCGATCCACCGAGCGCACCAGCACCTCGAGGGCGGCTTGCCCCTCGGGGAAGTTGGCGAGGGTACCGGCCAGGGTCATCTCCAGTCCGGTGTGCAGCCGCAGGCCGCCGCCGGTGAGACCAAACATCAGCCGGTAGAGCTGCGGATGGCTCAACGCCCAGTCGCAGTAGACCCACCCCTTGGAGAAGTGGTCCGCCACCGTGTCATCGGTCTCCGCCACCGCAGCCACCTGGCGGCCGAAGCGGACGAAGCCCTCGGCCACGATGGCCTCGAACAAACCCGGCATGCCACCGAAGAGCGTGTACACGGCCTGGGTGGATGTGCCCACCTCGGCGGTGAGGGTCCGGGCCTGGAGGGCCTCGGGACCGCCGTCCTCCAGCAGACGCAGCGCCACGTCCAGGAGGGTGGCCCGCTGATCGGCGTGCGGGAGCCGAGATTGGCGAGTGCTCTGCAACGTCATTATAGTGTGATCATAACAGCGTTGGAAAGAGAGGTGGTCCGATGGCTGAGCACTTCGATGTGGTCATCGTTGGTGCCCGTTGTGCCGGCTCGCCCCTGGCCGTGCTCCTGGCCCGGGCCGGCCTGAAGGTCTGCGTCGTCGACCGGGCCCGGTTCCCGAGCGACACGCCCTCCACCCACGGCGTGCAACCCACCGGAGTCAAGGTCCTGGACCGCCTGGGCGTGCTGGAGCACCTGTTGCAGATCACGCCGCCGATCGAGCACGGCGTCGTGGCGTTCAACGACGTCCGCATCGAGCTCGCAGGCATCAGCGAGCGGGTGGGCGCCCCGATGATCAACGTCAGGAGGGTCGCCCTTGACGCCATCCTCCTGGAGGCAGCGGCGGCGTCGGGTGCCGAGGTGCGGACCGAGACGGCGATCACGGGCTTGGTGGAGGAGGGTGAGCGGGTTGTCGGGGTCACCACCGACACCGCCGAGCTGCGAGCCCGCCTGGTCGTGGGGGCCGACGGGGCGCGCTCCACCGTGGCCCGCCTGGTGCGGGCCGAGGAGTACCACCGGACGGCTCCGGGCCGGGTCTTCCTGTGGGCCTACTTCGCAGGCGTAGGAGGAGACAGGAACCGCGTGTGGTTGGGCAAGATCGGTGACCACGGGTTTCTGGCCAGCCCCACCGACGCCGACCTGTTCCTGGCTGCGGTCGCCCCGTCGTCCGATCGCACCCACGAGACGCTCCGTGACCGCGGCGCCGCGTACTCGGCTGGCCTGGCCGGGTGGCCCGAGCTCGAGGCCACCCTGACCGGGGCGACGAGAGTCGGGCCCATCCGGGTGCTGTCGCGTTGGCACGGCTTCTTCCGCCGGTCGGCCGGACCGGGCTGGGTGCTGGTCGGCGACGCCGGCCACTTCAAGGACCCCACGGCGGGCCAGGGGATCTCCGACGCCCTCCGCCAGACCGTCCAGCTGGCGCCCGCCATCGAGGAGGCCCTCGGCGCGCCGAGGACCGCCGACCGAGTGCTCCACGACTGGTGGTCCTGGCGCGACCGGGACGCCTGGGAGATGTACTGGTTCTCCCGGGACATGGGCGCCCCCGGCCCGACACCTCTGCTGACCCAGGAGATCCAGCGTCGCATCGCGTCGGACCCGAACCTCACCGACGGGTTGGTGCGGGTCCTCAACCACGACGTCGCCCCCTCCAAGGTGTTCACCCCGTCCCTCGCCCTGGCCGCCACCTCCCGGGCCCTGCGGACCAGGCGGGGGCAACGCCAGGTCATCCTCAACGAAGCCCGCTCCCTCGTCGCCGACGGGCTGCGCCACCGCGCTCCACCTCGTCGCCGCCCAGGGAGGCGCCTGGACGTGACCACGGCCTGAGCCCCCGCCCCGGGCGGCCCGGACGCCCCGGGCGCCCGAGGGCGGCGTCGGATTGCCCGGGGGCACCGCCGGTTGGCAACGTGGCGCGACCATGTGGTCGGTCCGCTTCGCCCTGACCCTCGCCGCCGGGCTGGTGGCCGGTGGCCTCGGACTGATGGGCCTGGGGCGGACCACCGGCTCCCATGACCGCCGCCGGTTGCGGGCCCTGGCCCCCTACCTGCTGGCCGCCGGCGGGGTCATCGGGCTGTATGCCGTCTGGCAGTTCGCCCTCGAGCTCCTCGTCGTCCACACCGCCGGTGCGCTCCGGCGGGGCCGGGCCATGGCGCACGTCGAGCAGGCCCTCCACCTGCCGTCGGAGGCGTCCTTCCAACGCCTCGCCCTCCATGCCCCCTGGCTCGTCGAGGCGGCCAACCGCTACTACGCGTGGGTCGACTTCCCTGGGTTGTGCGCCGGTCTGGCCTGGTTGTTCTGGCGTCACCGGGACCGCTTCGCCCACTACCTGGTCACCCTGGTGGGCGTCACCACGGTGTGCTCGTTGCTCCAGGCCATCCCCGTGGCGCCACCCCGGCTCACCCCGGGCTTCGGCTTCATCGACACCGGGGAGCTGTTCCACCAGCTCGTCTACCCGCCTGGGGGAAGCGACCCCGGGGTCCTCACCACCTTGCCGTCGGTCCATGTGGCGTGGGCGGCACTGGTGGCCGTGATCGTCTGCGGTGCGGGAACCAGCCGGTGGCGGTCCAGTCCGTGGTCATCGGTCACCTGGGCGGCGGCGGGGATCGGGTTCGAGCCGACAGGGGTACGATGCCACGGCAACCAACAATGCAACGACCTCCTGAGGGGGAGTAGTGGCTGAGTCCATCACCATCACCGACAACCGCAACGGCGAGACCGTGGAGATCCCGATCGACGATGGCGGCGTGTCCGCGGATGCCTTCCGCAAGCTCCTCCCCGGCGTCTGGTTCCATGATCCGGCGTTCCTGACCACTGCGGTGGCCTCGAGCGCCATCACCTACCTCGACGGCGAAGCGGGCATCCTGCGCTACCGCGGGTACCCGATCGAGCAGCTGGCCGAGCAGTCCAGCTATCCGGAGGTCGCCTACCTCCTCCTCTACGGTGAGCTCCCCACCGCCGACGAGCTGTCGACGTGGACCGACGAGCTGAGGACGCACACCTACATCCACGAGAACTTCCGCAAGCGCTTCTACGAGGGGTTCCACTACGACGCCCACCCCATGGGGATGCTGGTATCGGGCATGGCCGCCCTGTCGACGTTCTACCCCGAGGCCAAGGAGGTCACCGACGCCGAGGTCCGCCACCGCCAGATCGTCCGCCTGATCGCCAAGGCCCCGACGATCGCCGCCGGCGCCCACCGTTACAGCCTGGGGATGCCCTTCGTCTACCCGGACAACTCCCTGGCGTTCTGCGAGAACTTCCTGGCCATGATGTGGAAGATCGCCGAGCCCTGCTACGAGGTCGACCCCGTCCTGGCCAGAGCCCTCGACGTCCTGTTCATCCTCCACGCCGACCACGAGCAGAACTGCGGGACGCTGGCCATGCGGACCATCGGCTCCTCGCACGCCGACCCCTACTCGGCCGCCGCCGGGGCGGCCAGCGCCCTCTACGGCCCACGCCACGGCGGGGCCAACGAAGCGGTGCTGCGCATGCTGAAGGGGATCGGCCACATCGACAACGTCGACGCGTTCATCACCGACGTCAAGGCGGGCAAGGGCAAGCTGCAGGGCTTCGGCCACCGGGTGTACAAGAACTATGACCCGCGGGCCAAGATCATCAAGACCGTGGCCGACCAGGTCTTCGAGGTCACCGGCAAGAACCCGCTGCTCGACATCGCCCTCAAGCTCGAAGAGGCCGCCCTCTCCGACGACTACTTCGTGTCCCGGAAGCTGTACCCCAACGTCGACTTCTACTCGGGTCTCATCTACCAGGCCATGGGCTTCCCGACCGAGATGTTCACCGTCCTGTTCGCCATCCCCCGGACCGCCGGCTGGTTGGCGCACTGGCAGGAGATGCTCGAGCAGGACTCCAAGATCTACCGGCCCCGGCAGCTGTGGACGGGTGCGGCCGAACGGGACTACCTGGCGGTCGAGAAGCGCTGAGCAGTCCGATCATTCGGGCAGGCGCACCGAAGGACTGGACATCTCCGCCCACACCAGCGACGACGCCAGGTCGTAGGGGATGTGCAGGCTGCCGATGAGCTCGTCGATCGCCTCGGAGATGGACTTACCGCAGTGGGTCAGCCTCCAGGCTGCCTGGTAAGGCTCATCGGTCGCGCCGGGAGAGGCCGGGCCCGGAGAGGCCGGGCCCGGAGAGGTGGCGCCGGGCGAGACGGCGGCGGGGGCGGCGAGCCTGGCCGCGGCAATCCGTCCGGGGGTAGGTACGAACGTGTTGGGATCGAACGCCATTCGACTCCTTGATGCCACGGTCGGGATTCGACTGCTCCACCAGGGTTCAGGGTGACACGCTTGCCTGTGTCGGCGACGGCTCAGTGTCGGGCACGCCGGCAGCCTCCGAAGCAATCGGACACTACCGAGAAAAGGGTACACCCAAAACCGAGACCACGTCATCCTTCGCTCGTGTCGTCGGGCTGCGCTCGGAGTCGTCGGGCTGCCCTCGTGTCGGAGGACTTCGCTCGTATAGTCGGCACGTGGCCAAGCGCGGGCGGGGCAGGCGGGGCCGGCGAGGCCGGATCGGATGGGCCCGCCGGGTCGTGGTCCTCGGGGCCCTCGTCCTTCTGGCCGGGTGCGGCTCATCGTCGGAGTCGAGCCCCCCGCAGACCAGCCCCCCTGCCACCGGGCCGGCGGTGAGCGACACCGTGGCCAACGGCGCCCCGGCCCTGGGCTCCGGGCAGGCCACGATGTCCGGGACGGTGCAGGGACCTCAGGGACCGGCGACCGGCGCGACCGTCCAGATCGAGCGGGCGGCGAACGGCCTCGTGACCCGGGCCACGATCACCAGCGGCCCGGGAGGCGCCTGGACGGTGCGGGGGGTGCCCGGGGGCAGCTACAGCGTGCGGACGTGGCTCCCCCCGGACATGGCTCAGACGGCGCCGACGACGTTCTTTCTGGCCGGCCAGGGGAACCACGCCCTCACCCTCGAGCTGACCAGCTTCTCGACCCCTCTGGTGCAGTCGGCGATCGCCCCCGATCCGCCCGTGAGCGGCCAGCCGGCCCAGGTTGTCGTCCAGGTCACGTCCCGCCGGGTGCGGGCCGACGGATCCGTGGTCAACCAGCCGGCGGCGGGCTTGGCGGTCCAGCTCGACGGCCAGGGGACGTGGCTGATCCCCCCGCCCAACCCGGCCACGACCGATTCCCTGGGTCAGGCCACCTGGACGCTGACCTGTGATCAGGTGGGAAGCCAGCCGCTGGCGGCCGACCTGGGCTCCCAGCCCGTAGCCCTCACCCTGTCGGCGTGCGTGGCGCCGCCGGCGCCGACCACGACGACGGTGCCGCTGCCCCCCTCGGGGTCGGGCGGGCCCTACCCGACGGCGCCTTACCCGACCGCTCCCTACCCGACGGCGCCCTACCCGACGGCTCCCTACTCGACGGCCCCGTATCCGACCGCTCCCTACCCCTCCGTGGGGCCGTAAGCAGCCATGGTCGCCGTCCTGCGCTGGGTGCTGGTTGCGGTCGTCTGCGTCATCTGTGCGCCGGTCCTGATGGCGGGGACGGCCCTCGTCGCCCTCACCCACCTGCCGGTGCCCTCCACCCTCCCCCAGCCGGTCCGGTCCACCTTCGGGGCTCAGGCCAGCGACGTCTACGACACCACCGGGCAGCTGATCGGCGAGTTTCGAGCGGCGGCCGGCAGCAACGTTCCCGTCAAGGAGGCCGACACCCCGGCGGTCCTCAAGGACGCGGTGGTGGCCTCCGAGGACCGCAACTTCTACCGCGAGGGCCCGGTGTCGACCAGGGGCATCCTGCGGGCCGCGTGGGCGGACCTGACGTCGGGCCGGCCGGTGCAGGGGGGCTCCACCATCCCCGAGCAGTACGTGAAGATCGTCTACACCGACGGGTCCCGCACCCTCAAGCGCAAGCTCCAGGAGACGGTCGTGGCCCGGACGCTGGCCCAGCAGCTGACCAAGCCCGAGATCCTGCACCGCTACCTGTCGATCGTGTACTTCGGCCAGGGTGCCTACGGCGTGGGCGCCGCCGCCCAGGCCTACTTCCGGACGCCGGTCAGCAACCTGGACGCCTCCCAGGCGGCCACCCTGGCCGGGGTGCTGCCCGCCCCCAGCCAGTACGACCCGCTCTTCGACCTCCAGGCCGGCGAACAGCGCCGCCAGACCGTCCTCGGCCTCATGCGCCAGCAGGGGTACCTGAGTGCCGCCCAGTACCAAACGGCGATGGCGGAACGACTGGTCCAGGCCCCTGACGGCGCCAGGCCCAACCCGGCCGTGACCCTCGTCTACCCGCCCCAGCAGCCCCCGAGCCGCTACCGCTACTTCCTCGACTACGTGCGCCAGTACCTCGAGCAGCGCATCGGCTATGACGAGCTGTACAACGGCGGCCTGCGCATCCAGACCACACTGGACCCCAAGGACCAGGCGGCGGGGGAGGCGGCGGTGGCCGCCCAGCTGAGCGGCACCAACCCGCCCCTGCAGATGGCGCTGGCGTCGGTGCAACCGGGCACCGGCTACGTGTCGACCCTCGTCGGCGGCCGAGGCTACGACGTCTCCCAGGTCGACATCGCCCTGGGCGGCTGCCCCCAGCCGGCGCCCCCGCCGGTCACGGTGGTCGTCCCGTCCACCTGCCAGACCGACCCCAAGTCGATCGTCCAGGGCGGCGGTACCGGGCGCCTGGCGGGCTCGTCGTTCAAGCCGTTCGTGCTGGCCACCGCCCTGGCCCAGGGGATCGCACCGCAGACCCCCTACACTGCGCCGCCGTCCACCACCGTCCCCGGGTGCGGCGGGGTCTGCGTCATCCGCAACGACGGGGGCGAGTCGGGGAACTTCACCCTGACCACGGCCACCTGGCAGTCGGTCGACACCGTCTACACCCAGGTCATCCAACAGGTCGGCGTCAAGGCGGTGGCGGAGATGGCCAAGAACCTGGGGGTGTCGTCGGCCTACGACGAGAGTGACTTCGGGGTGTCCTACGCCCTCGGGGCCAACCCGGTCTCCCCCCTGGAGATGGCGTCGGCGTACGCCACGTTCGCCAACCACGGCACGCGGGTGGCGCCGTCGCCGGTGGTGCGGGCCGTCGACGCCGGCCAGAACGTGGTCTTCGACGACACCCACCCCAAGGGGACCCGGGTGCTCAGCCCGGCCGTGGCCGACACGGTGACCAGCGTCCTGCAAGGGGTGATCCAGCACGGCACGGGCAACCCCACCGCCAACATCAACCGGCCGGCGGCGGGCAAGACGGGGACGGCCAACGGGCCCACCGACGCCTGGTTCGTGGGCTACACCCCCCAGCTGTCAGCGGCGTCGTGGATGGGCTACGGCAACAACGACAACACCCCGATGCTCGACGTCAAAGGCGTGCAGGTCTACGGGGCGACCTACCCGGCCATGGCCTGGCACAACTTCATGGTGGCCGCGCTCGCCGGGGCGCCCCCGACCGCCTTCGCCAACCCGCCGCCGCTCAACCTCCCGGCCGCCATGCCCGCCGGTCTGCAACCGGGCCCGGCGATGCCACCGCTGTCCATCGGGGGCAACAGCCCGGTCCTGCCCCCCGACCCCCTGCCGCCCACGGCGGTGGCCCCCCCGACCCTGCCCCCGGCGACGACCACCACTCTGCCGCCCGCCTTCGGCCCGCCCACCACCCTGGCGCCCAACTTCGGCGCCGCCACCACCACGCCCCCGGTCCCGACGCCGGGGTCGGGACCCTAGCCGCGGGACCCTACAGGCGGGACCCTACAGGCGGGACCCTACAGGCGGGACCCTACAGGCGGGACCCTACAGGCGGGACCCGCCCGTTCTAGAGGCCGGTGACGGCGTAGGAGCTGGACAGTGGGAGCTTCCACGATCTGCCTGCCGGACCCTGCGGGGTGGTCCGCTCGGCGTAGAGGGCTCCGGTGAGGCCTCCGTAGAACACCCAGTGGCTGTCGGTGCTCCACGCCGCCGACCCGGCGACGAGAAGCGGTGGGCCGACGACGGTCACGGTGGCGGTGCTGGTGCGGATCAGGGCCAGGTGCATCGTCCCCAGGTTCGGCGGCGTCGTGTCGTCGACGAAGGCGGCCAGCAGCGATCCGTCGGGAGAGAAGCGGCCACCCTCGGCGAAGCCGGTGAAGCCCGGCGGTATCCTGACCACGCGATCGGTCCGGCCGGCCGTGTCGACCAGATGGAGTGGACAGCCGGCCACTGCTCGATGCGGTGGGCACGTGAGCGCCGCCACCCAGCTCTGGTGGGTTCCGACCACGGCGGTGAGGGATCCGAGGGTGAGGGTCGACTGAGGGGCGATGAGCTCGAATCGCGGCGGGCGGGACTGGGTCGGGTTGGCCTGGACGAGCAGGCCGTCGGCGAGACGGGCGACGGCGACCGCGCCGAGGGGCAGCTGGGTCGACGAGGTCCCGGGCTGGGGAACGGTGCCATCGGCTGCCATGTACTCCACGGAGGTGGGCTCGCCGTTGCCGCCGCCTTGGAGGCCGACCGCGCCACCGTCGGCGGCGAAGATGGACGTGGCCGCTCCGACCGGCTGGGGCGGCCCACCCGCCGCAGAGACCCGGTAGGCCTGGTTGTCGTGGACGAACACGGCGAGATGATCACCGGTGTCGAGGGGCTGGAAGGGATAGCCGCTGGCGGCCACGCCGGCGAGGTCGTTGATCGTCGTGCCGTCAGCGCGGACGACCGCGGTGCGGCTCCGGTCGGCGAAGAACAACACCTGTGATCGCAGGGCGCCAGGCAGGCGACCGTCAGCCAGGTCGGACTGAGGCGCCTGGTGGTGAACGGTCAGCCCCCATGCGGTCGCCCCGGCCATGACCATGAGCGCCGCCGCGGCCACTCGTCCTACGACCCGACGGCCCCGACGCCGTCGTCCACCTCCGACCCGGATCGGTGCCGGCCCAGCGGCGGGCCGTGTGGCCGCTGGCGGCGCTGGCGGCGCTGGCGAAGCGGGGCCTGGGTTCGCTGATCCGATTGCCGGTACGGGCTCGGCGTCGTCAAGGGTCCGACCGCAGTGCGGGCACCACCCAGCCCACTCGGACACCGCTGACCGGCACCCTGCGCAACGAAGCTCCACAGGGCCGCAACCGTAGGCTCCCTGACGCCTCCGTTCCCAACGCCGGAACGGGCCCGTCAGGGGAAGGAGCCGCCGGGGCACACGAGCACCTGGCGGCACGCCGCCTGGATCGGCACGCTGGCGTGGGCGGTGGAGTTGGTGTCCGGCTGGGGGGACACGTAGGCCGACGAGGCCATCCCCAGGGCGTCGCCGTTGGTGTCGATCACCGGCCCTCCCCGGGATGGGTTGTCGTGGGGGGCGTCGTCATCGAGGGCGCCGGCCGCCACCGCCGTCAGCTTGCCGGCGGTGATGGCCCCGGTCGGGCTGCCCGCCGCCGACACCTCGTAGACCTGCTGTCCGAGGGTCGGCGGGATGCCGCTGGTGCCGTGCAGGACGGGCTGGTTGCCCTTGTCCATCACCAGCAGGGCCAGGTCATGGGCGGCGTCCCAGGTGCGCAGCGTCACCGACTGGTCGGCACCTCCGCCCTGGTGGATCTGGACCGGTGGGGCGGTCTGGTAGGTGGCGGCGGCGACGACCGCATACGAGGTCAGCAGCAGCGTCTGGGTGGAGGTCGACACCACCGCGAACGCCGAGCCCACGGCCGGGTTGCCGTTGCCGTCGAGGGTGCTGACCGCCCACACCGATCCATGCACCTGGGCCAGCAGGGCGGCCTGGTTGGCGGCGGCGGCGCCGTTGGGGTTGGGGGTGGGAGCAACCGGGGGGGTGGTCTGCAACCCGGAGATGGCGGTGTGGATGTAGTGGGCCGTCCACAGGTACGAGGCCACCACCGCCCCGGCCAGGACCACGACGATCACCACGGCGGGGATCAGGAGCCGTCGGCGCCGGCTCGGTTTGCGCCGGTCCGGCTCCGCCCGGGTCGACCTCGCGGGGAGGGGTCTGCCGGTGGGCACGGACATACTCCGGCAGATGCTACAAGGCCGGCCCGATCCCGCCCGTCCCCCCTGGAGGGAACCACGGTCGGGTTGTGGGTGGGGATCTCGGGGAATGTCCTCGGGTTCGGCGGTGATCGCCTGCCGTGGGCTTCGGTTGGATCGACGGGTCCCGTGGTCAGGGTGCGGCCTTGAGCCGCCAGCCGCCGGCCCGGTTGTTGGCGATGATCTGTGTGACCATGGCGGTGAGGGCCCGGGCGTTGATGGTCAGGCGCCCGCCCGTACCTCGGCGAGGATCTCCGGACCCCGGCGGTCCACGCGCCGGTAGGCGATCCGACCCCACCACCAGGCCAGGACGGCGCCGACGGCGATCCCGACCGGCGCCCCCACCCAGGACAGCCAGGTGAGCTTGGTGAGCTCGCCGGTGGCGACGATGGCCACGACGGGGAGCACGGCGGGGACCAGGAGCATCAGATAGGCCAGTCCCATCAGCCCGCGGAGGCAGCCGGGACTGGAGCCGGCCGTGTTGGTGGAGAACGGGTTCTGGCTGCGCTGCTGGGGCATGGCGAAGGGGATGTAGGCCGACTGCACGACCATGAGACCGGCTCCGCTGCCGAGGAGGACCGGGACCAGGCCGGCCAGCCACGGATAGGCGGCTGGTCTCCCGGCTACGAGGGGGGCGACGACGGCGGCGGCCACGCCGGCGGGGGCGATGAGCATCAGCCACGCCACCTGGCGGCCCCGCACGTCGGCCCAGGCGGCGCCGGGGGCTACGACCACGTGCCACAACGATCCGCCGTCGAGGCCGTAGAGGTTGCCGACCTGCAT
>JALYVP010000076.1 GCA_030853185.1 Actinomycetota bacterium
GCCATCATGGGCCGCTGGATCGCCCTGGGCTGGGAGCGCAGCCCTCTGGGCTACCCCGCCAGCGACGAGTACGCCATCCCCGGCGGCCGCCAGAGCAACTTCCAACACGGGACCATCAGCTGGAACGCCGCTACCGGCGCCACCAGGATCAGCGTCGGCTGCCCTGGTAACGACTTCGGGTACTTCGGTGTCGATCCCAACGTGATGATCAACGACGGGGGCGGCAACCAGCTGATCACGGTCGTCGATCCCGGCAGCTCCAGCCTGGCCGGCACGCTGAGTGCGTGGGACCGGCTCCCAACCGGGTGCTGGGTGCCACACGCCTTCGCCGGCCAACCACCGCCGCCGTACAGGGCCGAGACCGGCTACGGCGGGATCAAGCCTCTTGGCGCCCGGACCGGGGGTGACGGCTCCACCCCCGCAGGGGTCTTCGGCTTCGGGAACACCATGTACGGGGTCTCCGGCGCCGCCGCGAACCCCGCCTACGGCTACCAGCACCTGACCTGTGGCAGCTGGTGGGACGAGGCGCCGGGCAGCCCCACCTACGACTCGTTCCAGCAGTACCCCTGCGGTGTGACGCCGGCGTTCGCCTGGAGTGCCGAGGCCCTCTGGACCGAGACCGTTGCGTACGTCCACTTCGCTGACATCCTCACCCCCCACCCGCCCGAAAACTCCTCCGGCATCTTCCTCCATGATGACACCACCGCCGGCGACACCGCCGGCTGTGTAGCTCTCCCGCCCGGGGAGCTGGATGCCGTCCTCGCATGGATGAACCCCGGCGCCCAACCACACATCGCCATCGGCACCGCAGCAACGATGAGCTCCCTGTGACCGATGTTCCTGTCCTGGCGGACTACGCAGGGGCCAGCCTGATCGGTGTCGTCCCCGGGCTCCTGGCCGCTCCGGGGTTGAGACCGGCGTGGTTCCCGGCGCCGGCGGCCAGCGCCACCCAGGTCGTGCTCCTCGTCATTGACGGGCTGGGATGGCGCCAGCTTGCCACCCGGCACCACCTGGCCCCGACCCTGGGCGCCATGGCCGGTGGGGCCATCACCTCGGTGGTTCCGACCACCACCGCCACCGCGCTCACCTCCGTCGCCGTCGGCGCTGCCCCGGCCGACCACGGCGTGGTCGGGTTCCGGCTCCGGGTGACCCATCCCACCGCCGGTCCCGAGGTGCTCAACGTGTTGCGGTGGCGAACGCCCAGCGGCGACGCCCGCAAGGTCATCGAGCCGGGAAGCTTCCAGCCCCGCCCCGCCTTCGGCGGCCGGCCGGTCCCGGTGATCAGCCGCATGGAGTTCGCCGGCACCGGGTTCAGCGAGGCCCATCTGGGCGGCAGCCGGATGGTCGGCTGGGCCACCGCCTCGGGCATCGGCGTGGAGATCGGGCGGGCCCTGGCGGCCGGGGAGCCGTTGGTGTACGCCTACTACGACGGCTTGGACAAGACCGCGCATGTCACCGGGCTGGGCGAGCACTACGACGCCGAGTTGGTCGCCATCGACCACCTGGTGGCCGGCATCGTCGACCGGCTGCCCCCCGGAGCGGCCCTGGTCGTCACTGCCGACCACGGCCAGGTGGATGTGGGCGCCAGGGCCAAGAGCCTCCCTCAGGAGATCCTGGCCCTGACCGCGATGGTGAGCGGGGAGGCGCGGTTTCGCTGGTTGCACGCCGCCCCGGGCCGGGCCGCGGAACTGCTCGACGCCTGCCGGGAGTGGTGCGGCGCCGACGCCTGGGTGCGCACCATCGACGACCTCGACGCCGAGGGCTGGTACGGCGGCCCCCTCGGCGAGCGGGTCCGGTCCCGCCTGGGGGACGTGGCCCTCGTCGCCCGGGGACAGGTCGCCTACATCGAGGGCGCCGACCCCGGCGAGTCCCGCCTGGTGTCGATGCACGGCTCCCTGACGGCGGACGAGATGTGGGTGCCCCTGGTGGCCGCCGGGGTCTGACGTGCCGGTGCGCCTCGACCTCCAGCCGTTCGACTAACTCGGCCGGGGACGGGAAGAATGAGGCCATGCCAGCCGACGAACTGTCCCCATCCGACCTCGTGGTCGTCACCGAGCCCGATGCGTCCGGTTCCGACGAGTCCAACCCGGAGGCGGTGGCGCATCCAGCCAAGGTCATGCGGATCGGCTCCATGATCAAGCAGCTGCTCGACGAGGTGCGCCAGGCCCCGCTCGACGAGGCCAGCCGCAGCCGTCTGCGGGAGATCTACGACACCTCCGTCGTGGAGCTGGCCGACGGCCTGTCGCCGGACCTGCGAGACGAGCTGGCCCGGATGACCTCCCCGTTCAAGGAGGACGAGATCCCGAGCGAAGGGGAGCTCCGTGTCGCCCAGGCCCAGCTGGTGGGCTGGTTGGAGGGGTTGTTCCACGGGATCCAGGCCACCCTGTTCGCCCAACAGATGGAGGCTCGGGCCCAACTGGACCAGATGCGCCAGCGCAGCCTCCCGGCCGCTCAGCAGGACCCCGGTCCGGGCGGCACCTACCTCTGAGCCGGTCCCGGTCGACCCCGCAGACGAAGCGCTCCGGCTCCACCCACTCGGTCACCTCCTCCCGAGCCGTCCCGCTGGCGGCGGGCCGCCATCAGACGTCTCCTTCGACCGGTCAATCCAGAGGGCCCGTACCGGTCGTCACCCCCGGCGCGCTAGCCTCCCAGCGAGGGAATCACACCGCTGTAACTTGTCCACAGACTAGCCCACAGGTCTTGTGGAGAACCTGGCGGTGGCGTACCCAGCCCGTCACCCATCAGCCCTGGAGGTCGTCGTGGGCTCGTCGTTCACCCACCTGCACAATCACACCGAGTTCTCCATGCTCGATGGGGCTGCCCGGGTGGGCGACGTGGTGGCCCGGGCCGTGGCCGACGGCCAGCCCGCGGTCGGCATCACCGACCACGGGAACATGTACGGCGTCCTCGACTTCTACAAGGCGGCCCGGGCGCAGGGCATCAAGCCCATCATCGGCACCGAGGCGTACATGGCCGCCGAGTCCCGCTTCGACCGGCCCGTGCGCCGGGGGCGCCTCGACGACGGCGGCGGAGATGGCGACGGCGGGGAGAAGCTGTACTACCACCTAACCCTCCTGGCAGAAAGCAACGCCGGCTACAAGAACCTCCTGAAGTTGAGCAGTGACGCCTATCTCGAAGGTTACTTCTACAAACCAAGATGCTTGATGCCTGGCCAGGAGATCGTTACTGAGAATGGGGCGACGCCCATCGAGAACATTCGAGCAGGGGATGTCGTCCTATCTCACCGTGGTCTCTGGCGCAAGGTCGTCAGCACCATGTCTCGACACCATCGTGGTGAGATCTACGGGATCAGGCTTCCTGCGGCGTGCGAGCGGGTCACGTGGATGACCGGGGAGCATCCGGTGCTCATCCGGGACCGTCTCGGAGATCGCTCCTGGATTGAGGCCCAATCCATCAGGCCGGGGCTCAGGGTCAGGCGCCAGCATGATTCCTGGAACAGTTGGGTGTGCCTACCGAAGGTTGCACCGACGAGACACCCGAGGGAGGCGCTCACGTGGGAGTTCCGCCACGGCCTCTCCGAGGGCGTGCTCGACGGTGACGGAGCCCGACACAGCACCACCACGATCCTGGATCGCCTCGGTCATCACCGCACGACGATCTCCGACGACGACTACGTCTACAAACCCGTGGCAGGTGTCGAGGTCAAGCAGTACGACGGGCCCGTCTACAACATCGAGGTGGAGGAGGACCACTCCTACGTCGCTGACTTTGCCATGCACAACTGCGACTGGGACATGCTGGATCAATACCACGAGGGGGTCATTGCCACCACTGGGTGCCTCGGCGGCGTCGTCCTCCAGGCGTTGCTGAAGGGTGACACCGGCAAGGCCACGAAGCTGGCGGCCCGCCTGCAGGACATCTTCGGTCGGGACAGCCTGTTCGTGGAGCTCCAGGATCACGGCCTGGCGGCCCAGAAGCAGACCAACCCTCAGCTGATCGAGCTGGCCAAGCGGATCAGGGCCCCGCTGCTGGCCACCAACGACGGCCACTACACCCATCGCGAAGACGCCATCGCCCATGACGCTCTGCTGTGCGTGCAGACGGGCTCGACCATGGACGATCCAAAACGGTTCAAGTTCGAGGGTGACGAGCACTACCTGAAGAGCGCCGCAGAGATGCGCCACCTCTTTGCCGAGTACCCGGAGGCGTGCGACAACACGCTGTGGATCGCCGAGCGGGCCGATGTCACCATCGAGTTCGGCAAGCCGCAGCTGCCGTCGTTCCCTCGCCCTGCCCGCTTTGGCGACGCCGACGCCTATCTCCGCCACCTGGCCTACGACGGAGCCGTTTCGCGATATGGCTCGCCACTACCGGCCAAGGTCACCGAGCGGCTCGAACACGAGTTGGGCGTCATCTCGTCGATGGGCTTCTCGGACTACTTCCTCGTCGTGTGGGACCTCATCCGCTACGCCCGGGAGCACAAGATCCGCGTAGGGCCCGGACGGGGGAGTGCGGCCGGTTGCTGCGTGGCCTATTGCCTGCAGATCGTCGACCTGGACCCCATCGCCTACGACCTGCTCTTCGAGCGGTTCTTGAACCCGGGTCGCAGGCAGATGCCCGACATCGACATGGACTTCGACGAGCGGTACCGCTCGGACATGATCAGATACGCGACGGAGCGGTACGGCTGGGACCACGTGGCCCAGATCGTCACGTTCTCCACCATCAAGGCGCGGGCCGCGGTCCGCGACGCAGCGCGGGTCCTCGGCTATCCCTACGGCCTCGGCGACCGGGTGGCCAAGGCCATGCCGCCACTGATCATGGGCCGGGACACCCCGCTGTGGGCCTGCTTCGAGCAGGATCCAAAGCACGCCGACGGGTACCGGACGGCCACCGAGCTGCGCGAGATGTACGCCGCCGATCCCGACGTGGCCAAGGTGATCGACGTAGCCAAGGGCCTCGAAGGCCTCCGCCGCCAGGACGGCATCCACGCCGCCGCCGTGGTCATCTCCGCCGACCCTCTCACCGAGTACCTGCCCATCCAACGCAAGCCGGTGGGGGGCGCCAAGCCCGAGGACGCGCCGATCGTCACCCAGTACGAGATGCACGGGGTCGAAGAGCTGGGTCTGCTCAAGATGGACTTCCTCGGTCTGCGCAACCTGTCAGTCATCGAACGGTCGCTCGACCTGATCGAGGCCAGCACTGGCGAGCGGCCCGACATCGACAACGTCCCGCTCGACGACCCCGCCGTGTACGCCATGCTGCAGAAGGGCGATTCCATCGGGGTGTTCCAGCTCGAGGGCACCGCCATGCGGGCGCTCCTGCGGGCCCTGGCCCCGACCGAGTTCGCCGACGTGGCCGCCCTCAACGCCTTGTACCGGCCGGGGCCCATGGCGGCCAACATGCACTACGACTACGCCGACCGCAAGAACCGCCGGAAGCCGATCACCTACCTGCACGAGGACCTGGTCGACGTCCTGGGGGACACCCAGGGGCTGATGATCTACCAGGAGTCGATGATGCGGGTGGCCCAGCGCATGGCCGGCTACTCGCTCGAAGAGGCGGACAACCTACGCAAGGCGGCCGGCAAGAAGGTCCGCGAGATCATGGCCAAGGAGCGGGAGAAGTTCGTGGCCGGGTGCCGGGCGACCGGCTATGGGGCGGACGTGGGGACGAAGCTGTTCGACGTCATCGAGCCGTTCGCCGACTACGCCTTCAACAAGTCCCACGCCTACGGCTACGGCCTCGTCATCTACCAGACGGCGTGGCTCAAGGCCCACCACAGCGTCGAGTACTTCGCCGCCCTGCTGACCAGCGTCAAAGACGACAAGGACAAGACCGCCATGTACCTGGCCGAGTGCCGTGCCCGGGGCATCGAGGTGCTCGTCCCGGACGTCAACCTGTCAGCCTCGGAGTTCAGCGCGCTGCGGGGCGGAGGCGTCAACGCCAACGGATCGATCCCGTTCGGGATGTCCGCCATCCGCAACGTCGGCTCGGGGCTGGTGGAACGGTTGGTGGTCGAGCGGGACCGGGGCGGCCCCTTCGTCGACTTCTACGACTTTGCCAACCGGGTCGACCCGGTCGTGCTCAACAAGCGGACCGTCGAGTCGCTCATCAAGGCAGGAGCGTTCGACTCCGTGGGCCACCCCCGCCAAGGCCTGTGCCTGGTGTTCGAGCAGATCATCGAGCGCACCCTGGCCCGGCGCCGGGAGGCGGATCAGGGCGTGATGAGCCTGTTCGAATCGCTGGGAGAGCCCGTCGCCGGTGGTTTCGACGACGCCCGCGTACCCGTCCCCGACCGCGAGTTCGACAAGTCGCAGCGCTTGGCGTTCGAGAAGGAGATGCTCGGCCTCTACGTCAGCGACCACCCCCTCCTGGGGGTGGAGGCCGCCCTGGCCCGCCACACCGACCTGAGCATCGCCGACCTGGTCGAAGCCAAGGAGGCGGCTGGGATCCGCTGGGTCGGCGGCGTCGTCACCGGGTTGACCCGCAAGTACACCAAGAAGGGCGATCTGATGGCCACGTTCGTTCTCGAGGACCTGCAGTCGAGCATCGAGGCCTGGGTGTTCCCCCGGACCATGAGCGAGGTCGGCTACCTGCTGGCCGACGATGCGGTGATCTGCGTGAAGGGCCGCCTGGACACCAAGGAGGACCAGGCCAAGCTCATCTGCATGGAGCTCAAGAGACCCGAGCTGAGCGGTGCGGGCGCCGACGCCCTCCACCTGAGTTTGCCTCTCCACGCCCTTTCCGACGAGCGGGTCGACCATCTCCGCACCATCCTCGTCGATCATCCCGGGCCCTCTCCCGTGTTCCTGCACGTCGGCTCCACGTGCATCCGGTTGGGCCTCGAGCACAGCGTGGACACGAGCAACGGGCTCGTCGCCGAGCTGCGGGTCCTGCTCGGAGAGGGGTGCCTGTGGAACAAACCTGCCCCGAGCGCGTAGCCTGGGGCCGACGTTCGAGAGTGATGAGGAGAGTCTGAGCAACGATGACGCTCGAAGTCGACACCAAGGACTGCACCGCGCTAGCGGACAGTGAGCTGACGGAGATGGCGGACATCGTGACCGACGGACCCGCGGGGTTCGATATCGGACTGCTCTCCAAGCAGGCCGAGGAGTGGGTGCTGATCACCCAGGCGCGAGACGGAACCAAGCTGGCCGGGTTCTCGTTCTGCACGTTGGAGCGGATCGGAGGAACGCCTTGCCTGCTGTGGGGTCTCGCCTCGGTCAAGCGCAACGCCAAGCGCGACCAGGTCCTCAAGACAGTCATCGCCGATCAGTTCCGCCGGGCCGTCCTGGCGTTCCCCGATGAGGACGTGCTGATCGGCACCCGCTTCATCGACCCCGGCGCCTTCGTCTCCTTCAAGGGCCTCAACGACATCTGCCCCCGCCCGGACCACAAGCCGAGCGGCGAGGAGCGGGCCTGGAGTCGCCGCCTGGCCAAGCGCTTCGGAGCCGAGGGCCGGATCAACGACCGGACCTTCGTGGTCACCGGCAACGGCGAGTCCCCCGGGTTGTTCGACTTCTCGGCCGCCAAACCCGAAACCGTCCCCGCCGACGTCGCCGCCTTCTTCGAGGTATTGGACCACGAGCGCAAGGACGTGCTCATAGCCTTCGGGTGGGGCATGGCCGAGGACTTGGCCGCCCGCTACGCCCCCTGAGCCTCCCGCAGGGCGCGCCGGCCACGGCCCCCGGGGCCGGCCGCCGGGCGGGTGTGCTCAGGAGCGGGGGAGGACCGTCTCGACCACCTTGTGGCAGTGACCGTCGATGGGCGGGGTGAGGGCGACGACCAGGCGGTCGCCCTTGTCGCCCACCCGGTGGGTGGCACCGGCGGCGTCCATCTCGGCGGCGATGCGCCTATCGAGGCAGGCCAGCTCGCGGACCGTGCCCAGCCAGCCGAACCGGCAGGCCAGGAACGTGCCTTCCCGGCGGAGGGAGATCCCGCCCTCCGGCTCGACGAGGGTGATCGAAGGGTGGTCGGCCCGGCGCTCCCAGAACGGGACGGCCGGTGCGTGGAAGCCGAGCAGGGGCTGGCCGCGGGGGTGGAGGAGGGGGCGGAGAAGGCGCTCGGCTCGCCGGCCGGTGATGCGCCCGACGACCTCAGGGGCATCGTCGAGGACCAGTGCCTCGGGCTCGGAGGGGTCGGGCACGGCGTCGATGTCCTCGGCCAGGGTGACGGAGACGACGTCATAGGGCCGGGGGCGACGCTCGCCCTGCACGGCGCACCAGGCCCGAACGAGGGCGCCCGAGTCGAGGTCGATGCCGGCGCACTGCCCGCCGTCGGCGGCCAGGACCAGCAGTTCCAGGGCCGTCCCAGGGGCGGCACTCAGGCGGGGCACATCCTTGGCGAGCGTCCCGAAATCGGGTGCGGTGGAGGTCGACACGATAGACATGGTGGCGGTTGGCGAGCTCCTGCTGGTGGATGGTCGGGGTGCTGCCCCGGTGGCGGTGCGGCCGCGAAAGCGTAACGGATGCCTCTCGAATCATGGGTCCGCGTTGGGCCTCATCTCGGAGATCCCCCGCCTGTCCCCAACCTGATCCACAGGCCACAGGTGGCGCCGTTCGTGTCATCGCATGGGTGCTGATTGTCCCCGAGCGTTTCCCCAGTTGTCACCGGGGGGACATCGGTCACGCCCTGGCCGCGCCGCCCGAGGCTGCTGCGTCGAGCTGGGCGGCCAGGACCGCAGGGTCGCCGGTCGGTGCCGCGCAGGTGAAGTCCCGGCACACGAAGGCCAGCCCGTCGGTTCCGGCCCCGGTGCGTCCCTCCCACAGGGGGGAATCGAACGCCTCGCCCCACGCCAGCACCGTCGCCGGCCGGTAGCCCTGCACCACAACGTCGACCAGGTCCGGGCGGTCGCCGGTGACCACCACCTCGGTGATGCCCCCGCGGTCGACCTCGGCGGCGGCGACCAGGCCGGTGAATGCCGTCGGTGCCCGGTGCAGGGCGGCGCCCATGGCGGCCACGACGTCGGCGGCCCGCTCCCGGTAGCGGTCCTCGCCGGTGAGGGCCCCCAGCCGGAGCAGGGCGGCGGCGGCCACGGAGTTGGCGGACGGGGTGGCCCCGTCGTAGGTCTCCTTGGGCCGGGCGATGAGGACCTCGGCGTCGGAGCCGGTCGTGGAGAACCCACCCTCGGTCGGGTCCCAGAACAGCTCGATGAGGGCGTCGGCGGCGGCCCGGGCCTCGGCGATCCATGACGCCTTCCCGGTCGCCTCGGCCAGTCGGGTGCAGGCCTCGACCATCCAGGCATGGTCGCTGGCGTAGGCCAGGTGGGCTGCCCGGCCGGCTCGCCAGGCGCGCAGCCAGCGCCCGTCGGGGCGGCGGAGGGAAGCGAGGAGGAAGTTGCCCACGTCCTCGGCGGCGGCGACCCAGGCCGGCACGGCCATGGCCGCTCCCGCCTCGGCCAGGGCGGCGATGGCCATGGCGTTCCATTCCGTCAGCACCTTGTCGTCCAGGCCGGGGCGGACCCGCCGGTCCCGCTCGGCGAGCAGCGCCCGCCGACCGGCGCTGACCTCGGGGGGCCGGAGCAGGTCCCCGCGCTGCGGGCGCCACAGGATGTTGCGACCTTCCCAGTTGCCACCCTCGGTGACGCCGTACCAGGCGGCGGAGACGGGCCCGGCGACCGCTTCCACGTCAGCGGCGTCCCAGACGTAGTACCGCCCCTCCACCCCTTCGCTGTCGGCGTCCTCCGCCGAGGAGAAGCCGGCGCCGGCCTGGCGCACCGGCGGGGCCAGCAGGTACTCGAAGGTCTCGGTGACGACCTGGCGGTAGCGGGCCTCGCCGGTCAGCTGCCAGGCGTGGGTGTAGAGCCGGGCCAGCAGGGCGTTGTCGTAGAGCATCTTCTCGAAGTGGGGGACCAGCCACCGCCGGTCGGTGGAGTACCGGGCGAAGCCGCCGCCCAGATGGTCGTAGATGCCCCCCGAGGCCATGGCGTCGAGGGTGGTGACGGCAGCATCACCGAGTGAGGCGTCGCTCCGGCCACCGGCCGCCCAGGCCCGCAGCACCAGCTCGGTCATCGACGCCTGGGGGAACTTGGGGGCACTCCCGAACCCGCCCCACTCCCGGTCGTACCGCCCGAGCAGGCCGGAGACCGTCGTGGCCATCAGGTCGTCGCCCGCTCGGGGTGCGGTCCCGTCGGTGCCGAGCGGCAGTCCGGTGCCGGCGGCAATGGCCTCGGCCAGTTGGGCGGCGTCGGACTCGAGCCCGTCCCGGCGCTGCTCCCACGCGCCGCGGACCCGTCCCAGCAGATCGTTGAACTGTGCCCGGGGGAAGTAGGTGCCCCCGAAGAACGGTCTCCCGTCGGGCAGCAGGAACACCGTCATGGGCCACCCGCCGCCACCGGCGATGGCCTGCACGGCCTCCATGTAGATGCTGTCGACATCGGGGCGCTCCTCCCGGTCGACCTTGATGTTGATGAACCCGGCGTTCATGGCCTCGGCCGTCCCGGGATCCTCGAAGCAGTCGTGGGCCATGACATGGCACCAGTGGCAGGCCGAGTAGCCGACCGACAGGATGACCGGTCGATCCTCGGCCCGGGCCCGGGAGAACGCCTCCTCCCCCCACGGGTACCAGTCCACCGGGTTGGCGGCGTGCTGGCGCAGATAGGGGCTGGCCTCGTCGGCCAGGCGATTCGCTCCCGGGGCAGACATGGACGCGAGCCTACGGGCGCCTCGGCCCGGAGACGGCGGCGAGGAGGGCGTCCAGCTTGGCGTCGATGCGTCCTTCCAGGGCCTGGAGGTCGGACATCTTCGGGTTCTGAGCCTCCTCTTTGAGCGTGACCACGATGGCGCCTCCCGGGGCCAGCACCGCCCTGTCGACCTCACCCACCTCGTCGGCCCCCTGCCGGCGGATGGCCGAGATGAGGTCGGCCTTGCGCAGGCCGACGCGGCGCAGGGCCCGGTCGTCGAACGCCCCGTCGCTGACGATCACCGTCGGGTTGCCCTCGAAGAGGCGGGCGCTGCGGTCGGACCGGCCGAACAGGCGGACGACGAGGCCGTTGGCGACCAGGATGACCGCGGCGCCGAGGAGGCCGCCCGACAGCGAGGTGTCGTTGCCGATCACCGCGTTCTGCACGATGTTGGACAGCAGCAGCAGGACCACGAGGTCGAAGGAGTTGAGCTGGGCCAGGTCCCGCTTGCCGGCGAAGCGCAGCATGATGACCAGGCCCAGGTAGACGGCGACGGTCCGGATGACCTTCTCGACGATCGGGATGCCGGTCCAGAGGTCCTTGCCGACGAGTGCGAGCGGGAGGGTGGCGTGCATGGGCCCGAGCGTAGGACCGCGCCCCCTGGCCTCAGGGGTCTCGGGGTCGGAACGGTGGCAGAACAACAGATCCACGAAGTCGGTGCCGAGGCGGTCGAGGGACCCGTCGATGGCCGACAGCAGGTAGTTGCGGTTGAGGGTGTTGCGCATGTTGACCGTGTCGTGGATCCCCATCATCAACTTGGTGGACAGCACGTAGCTGTGGCGGGGCCAGCCCAGGGTGGCGATGGCCTCGCCCATGATCCGCTCGGACTCGCCGCCGCTGTCGACCTCGGCGTTGTCGAAGAAGTTGACCCCGGCGTCGTAGGCGGCAGCCAGGCAGTCCACCGCCAGATGGTCGGAGACCTGGGGGCCGAAGGTGACCCACGAGCCGAATGACAGCACGCTCACCTTGAGCCCGGAGCGGCCGAGTCGTCGGTACGTCATCGGTGAGGTCATGAGGAGGAGCTTCCCTTCGTTGGCCGGCTCAGCGGAGCCGGTCCCGGCGGATCTTGCCGATGGAGGTCCTCGGCAACTCGTCTACCAGTACCAGTTCGCGGGGGGCGGCGAAACCCGCCAGCTCGTCGGCCACCAGGCGGCGCAGCGCATCCAGGTCCGGTGGGTGGCTCGGGGTTCGGGGAATGACCCACGCCACCACCCGTTGGCCCCACTCGGGGTCAGCCCGCCCGGCGACGGCGACGTCGGCAACGCCGGGGTGGCGGCGAAGGATGGGCTCCACCGCACTGGGCCAGACATTTTCGCCGCCGGTGATGATCATCTCGTCCGCCCGCCCGTAGACGACGAGCCGGCCGGCCTGGTCGATGGCGCCGGCGTCACCGGTCGGCAGCCAGCCGTCGGCGTCGAAGGGGGCGGTCCCGTCGCGATACGAGCGCAACAGCATGGGTCCCCGCAGGCGGATGAGCCCAGTTGGGGTGACGTCGATCTCGACGGTGTCGAGGGGCACCCCGTCGTAGACGACGCCGCTGCCCGTCTCGGTCAGGCCGTACGTGCTGACGACGTTGGGGGCCACAGCATCGGGCGGGGCGCTGCCGCCCAGGACCACGGTGTGGAAGTGCTCGGCTCCCACCCGGCGCAGCGTCGTCGCCACCAGGGAGACGAGCACGTCGGGGCCCGATCGGTTCAGCACCGCGGCCCGGTCGAAACCGGGGAGGACATCGACCGGCGTTGCCGTGTGCAGCGCCCGGGTGAGGACGGACAGCCCTCCCACGTGGTTGAGCGGCAGGCAGGCCAACCATCGGTGACGACCCGGGTCCACGCCGAGACGGGCGGAGGTGGCGGCGGCCGACGCGGCCAG
>JALYVP010000077.1 GCA_030853185.1 Actinomycetota bacterium
CACATCGGCCCCGATGGCGGCGATTGTCAAACCGTCGCTGCCGGCGATCGACGCACCGTGGCCTCGCTGGTCGTAGACGACCACCCGCCGACCGGCCGCCACCAAACGGCGGGCCGGGGCCGCCCAGATGCGCCGCTCGCCGGTCCACCCGTGGGCGCACACCACGGCGGGGCCGTCGTCGGGCCCCATGACCCACGCGGCCAGGGAGCCGCCGTCGCCGGTCGGGACCGACACCTCCCTTCCGGTCGGGAGATCGAGAGGAGCTCCGCCGGTGGGATCCGGGTTGGCCGCCCACCGCCGGCGGGCCAGCGTGGGCATGGCCGCTCCGGCCAGGACGGCGACGGCGAACAGGAGGCGGCCGTTTGGGCCTGTCCTCCCTCGGCCTGTCCTCCCTCGGCGCAGCACCGCTCAGAGGCCTCGGATCTGGGTACGGGCGCCGAGGTCCACCAGGCGGGTGGGAATCAGGCTCCGGCTCACCCAGCCGAACGTAGCCTCGAAGCCGACAGGCACGACACTGCGGTTGCGCCGCACGGCGTCGATGATGGCGGCGGCGACCTTCTCGGGAGGGTGTCCCCGCTTGAACGCCTTCTGCACGCTGCTGATCGTCCTGGCATCGGCCCGCTCCCCCTTGTAGCGGGTGTTGGAGCGCACGATGTTGGTGTTGATCACGCCCGGGCAGATGGCGCTCACGCCGACGCCCCGGCCGTGCCAGTCGGCCCGCAGGCACTGGGTGAAGGCGAGGATGGCGGCCTTGGTCGCCACATACCCGGGCTCGGTGGCCCGGGGGGTGTAGGCCAGCCCGGAGGCGACGTTGACCACGTGCCCCGATCCCCGCTCCACCATGGCCGGGCCGAACGCCTTGGAGGTGTGGACGGCACCCATGAGATTGATCCCGATGATCCACGTCCAGTCGTCGAGGTCCATGTCGAGGAACCGGCCGGACATGCCGACCCCGGCGTTGTTGACCACGATGTCCGGCGTTCCGTGCCCGGCGGTCACCTCGGCGCCAAGAGCGCCGACCTGCTCCGGGTCACTCACGTCGACGGCGAAGGCATGCCCCCCGCAATCGGCGGCCGTCTTCTCGGCGCTGGTCAGGTCCAGGTCGGCGACCAGGACGTGGGCACCGGCGGATGCCAGGGCCAGGGCGGTGGCCCGGCCGATCCCGCTTCCTGCGCCGGTGACGAGTGCGGTCGATCCGCTGATGGTGACAGGCGTGGGCTTCACGGCCTCCCTTTCCCTACTACCAGTAACTGTCTCTCGACCGTACCATCAGTTGATGGCGCATACAACGGTGTGGCGGTCTCGGCGCGGTGACTCCTGCCACAGGGGTCAAGGCTCGGTGGGATCGTCTCAGCATCCTCCGAGGGGACTCTCAGAGAGTTGTCAGCCTGGTCTCAGCCCGCTCTGAACATCATCCCCTTGACTGGTCTCATCCCCCCAAGAGGAGTCCCCATGCACAACGACGACACCACCCCCGGGTCCGAGCACCAGCCCTCCGCGTCCATCCCCGACCCGACCTGGTCCGGGCCGCCCGCCGGGCCTGAGCAGACATCCGCTCCGCCGCCCGCGCCCCAAGGTGGCACGCCGTCGCACTGGCCCCACCCGGCCGGGGCGTCCTCGTGGGAGCCGTCGGCCTCCCCCAACTCCGAGCTGCCCGCCTACGGGGGGCCCGACCACGACTTTGGGGCGCCCGGTTACGGGGCGTCCGCCTACGGCGCGCCCGGTTACGGGGCGACATGGCCCGGGGACGGGGCGCCCGGCGACGAGTACGGGGCGTCAGGGCTCGGCTACGAGGCGCCCGACGCCGGCCATCGGTACGGTGGTGGCGCCCTGCGGCGCCGCTTCGGGGCCCTCGCCCTCGGAGCCGCGCTCGTCGCCGGCGGTGGCGCCGGCGCCGCCACGTCGGCTCTGGTGGCGAGCGGTTCGAGCAACGTCGCCTCCGCCCCGACCCACGTCAGCACCTCCCCGGTGGCCCTGTCGACCAACACCTCCAGCACCCAGGCCCTGGTCGCCAAGGTCGAGCCTGCCCTGGTGGACATCCACACCACCGGCACCTCGGTCAACCAATCGCCCATCTTTGGCAACGGGAACAACCCGTTCGGGGGCAGCACCAGCACCACCGCCGCGGCGGGGACGGGGATGATCCTCAACTCCTCGGGTCTGGTACTCACCAACGCCCACGTGCTCGAGGGAGCCAACGCCATCACCGTCACCCTCAACGGCAAGACCGGTTCCCAGCCGGCCACCCTCGTCGGTGAGGACGCGGCCAAGGACATCGCCCTCATCCAGATCAAAGGCGTTGGTGGCCTGCCCTCCGTCAGCCTCGGGGACTCCTCGAAGGCGCAGGCCGGCGACCCGGTCCTGGCCATGGGCAACGCCCTGGACCTCCAGAACGGCGGCTTCACCGTCAGCGAGGGCATCGTCTCCGGGCTGAACCGGTCGATTCAGACGGACAACAGCGAATCCCTCACCGGTCTCATCCAGACGTCGGCCGCCATCAGCTCCGGTGACTCCGGCGGGCCCCTGGTCGACGCCGCCGGCCAGGTCATCGGCATGGACACCGCGGCGGCCGCGTCGTCGAGCAACAACACGGCGTCGAACATCGGTTTCGCCATTCCCGCCAACCATATCAAGGACCTGATCAGCCAGCTCCAGAAGGGCAGCATCGGCCAGACGACGACCGGCGGCCAGTCAAGCTCGGGCTCGGCGTCGGGCGCAGCGGGCTCTGGAGGCTCCTCCAACGGCGGCTATGGGGGTTATGGGGGTTCTGGGAGCAACGGGGGCTACGGGAGTGGCTCCGGCGGCTACGGCTCGGGCAGCCTGTTCGGCTGACCATCCGGTCCCACGGGCCGGGCCCTGCCGAGCCCGGACCGTGGTGAACCCCCATCCGGGGGACCCCCGGCCTCAGGATGCGCTGCGGGCCAGCCGGACCCCGGAGAACGCCCACCGGGCCTCAGGCGGGAAGAAGTTGCGGTAGCTGATCCGGGTGTGGCCGGGAGCGGTGACCGACCCCCCGCCCCGCAACGCCTGCTGGGCGACCATGAACTTGCCGTTGTACTCACCCACCACACCGGGCGCCGGTTCGAAGCCCGGATAGGGCGAGAAGGCGGACGACGTCCACTGCCAGGCCGAGTCGTACAGCTGGCGGAGCCCGGATCCCTCCGCTGCCGCCGGGTGCAGAGAGAGCGGGGCCACGTCGGGGCCGGCGACGGTGGCGGACACCGCCTCCCACTCGGCCTCGGTGGGAAGCCGGCAGCCCCGCCAGCGGGCGAAGGCGTCGGCCTCGTGGTAGCTGACGTGGACGACCGGGGCGGCGGGGTCGACGCGGCGCCACCCGCCGAGGGTGTACACGTCCCAGTTGTCCCCGTCGCGCTCCCAGTACAGGGGTGCGTCCTGCCCTTCCGAGCACACGATGCCCCAACCGTCGGACAGCCACAGGTCGGCTCGCTGGTAGCCGCCATCGTTGATGAAGTCGAGCCACTCTCCCTCGGTGACCAACCGGTCGCCGAGCTCGAAGGGGTCGAGCCACACGCGGTGTCGGGGGCTCTCGGCATCGAAGGAGAACCGCCCCCCGAGGTCCGTTCCGATCTCGACCAGGCCCCCGTCGTGGCCCACCCACTCGAGCTTCGAGGCCACGCTGGGTTTGGGAGCCCGAACCTCGGGGAGGTAGGCGGGGCGCAACGGGTTGGTGCCCAGAACGTGCTTGATGTCCATGAGGAGCAGTTCCTGATGCTGCTGCTCGTGGTGCAGGCCCAGCTCGACGAGGTCGACCAGATGGTCAGGCGTCCGGTCTCCGAGGAGAGCGGCCATGCCCTCGTCGACGATCTGGCGGTAGGCGGTGACCTCTCCGGCGCCCGGACGGGTCAGCAGACCCCGGGCGGTGCGGGGATGGCGGGGGCCGGCGCCCTCGTAGTACGAGTTGAACAGGTACAGGTAACGTTCGTCGTAGGCCTCGTAGCCCGAGGCGTGGGCCAGGAGCACGAACTGCTCCCAGAACCAGGTGGTGTGGGCCCGGTGCCACTTCGTGGGGCTCACCTCGGGCCTGGTCTGCACCGTTTGGTCCTCGGGTGAGAGCGGACCGGCGAGCGCCTCGGTGGCGTCGCGCACCGCCTGGTACCCGGATCTCGTCGGGACCGGGCCACCGGTACCGCAGATCGTGCGTTCGTGGGTGGCGGGCGACTGGGCTCGCGGTGACGGAGTCATCATGGGGGGTCCTCGCTCGGTCCGGAGAGCGCGCTCTACCGCGACGACCGTAGGTCATGGGGCGGGGCTGGCAACATACCCCTCGGGATTGTCAGCACCTGTTCAGGTGGCCAGCGGGCGGCGCCACTCATGACCGCGACCTAGCCGACGGTCCAGGTCGACCCCGACGACAGCAGAGCGCCGAGGTCTCCGGGCCCTTTGCGATCCACGGCGTCCGCGAGCTGACCGTTGACCTGGGAGCCGTAGTCGGGGCGTTCGACGGAGCGGAACACGCCGATCGGCGTCGGGGTGGTCGGCCCGTCAGCCAGGCGGGACAACATGAACGCCAGACTCGGATCGGCTCGGGTCTCGTCGTGGACCAACAGGCGCTCCACCCCCACCTCGGCCACATCGACGATCCGGGCGTGGCCGTCCGCCTCCACGATCACCCCGTGCTCGCCGTCCGGACCGAAACGGATCGGTTCGCCATGGCGGAGCGGGATCAGCATCTGGGGGCGGGCGTCCTTGGCCAGGATGTTGGCGAAGGCGCCGTCGTTGAACACGTTGCAGTTCTGGTAGACCTCGACGAACGACGCCCCTCTGTGGGCGTGGGCCCGCCGGAAGATCTCCATCATGTGCTTGCGGTCCATGTCGTGGGTCCGGGCCACGAAGCTGCCCTCGGCTCCCAGGGCCAGCGAGACCGGGTTGTAGGGGTAGTCCAAGGAACCGAACGGCGTAGACTTGGTCACCTTGCCCGTCTCGCTGGTCGGCGAGTACTGGCCCTTGGTCAGCCCGTAGATCTGATTGTTGAACAACACGATGGTCAGGTTGACGTTGCGGCGCAGGGCATGGAGCAGATGGTTGCCGCCGATCGACAGGGCGTCGCCGTCGCCGGTGATCACCCAGACGTCGAGATCGGGGCGCGACACGGCGATGCCCGACGCGATGGCCGGTGCCCGGCCATGGATCGAGTGCATGCCGTAGGTGTTCATGTAGTAGGGGAAACGTGAGCTGCAACCGATGCCCGAGACGAACACGGTGTTCTCGCGGGCCACGTCGAGCTCCGGCATCAGCATCTGCACGGCGGTGAGGATGGAGTAATCACCGCAGCCGGGGCACCACCGGATCTCCTGGTCGGTGGTCCAGTCCTTCTTGGTGGTCGGGGTGGCGACGTCGGTCACGCGAGGCCCTCCTTGCCGATTGCGTCCAGCGCGTCGAGGACGGCAACCTCGATGTCACCGGCACGGAAGGGCTGCCCGGACACCTTGTTGAGGCCTTGAGCATCCACGAGGTACTCGGCCCGCACCAGGCGAACGAGCTGACCCAGGTTCATCTCCGGCACCAGGACCCGCTCGTAGCGCCGGAGGACCTCACCGAGGTTGGCGGGGAATGGGTTGAGATGACGTAGGTGGGCGTGAGCTACGGCGTGGCCGGCGGCACGGACCCGCCGCAACCCGGCGTCGATCGCTCCGGCGGTCGAGCCCCATCCGAGGACCAGGAGCGAGGCGAACCCGTCGGGGTCGTCGATGACCACCGACTCGATGTCGCCCGCGATTCCCGCCACCTTGGCCACCCGGGTCCTGGTCATGAGCTCGTGGTTGGCCGGGTCGTAGGACACCGTGCCCGAGCCGTCGGCCTTCTCCAGGCCGCCGATGCGGTGTGTGAGCCCTGGCGTGCCCGGGATGGCCCATGGCCGGGCGAGGGTCTCGGCGTGACGGAGGTAAGGCCAGAACTCGTCGACGCCGTCGGGTCGGGTGTGGTTGGTCTCGGTGGCGAAGCTGACGCTGATGTCGGGCAGGGTCGCCACCTCCGGGATGCGCCACGGCTCGGCACCGTTGGCCAGGTAGCCGTCGGAGAGCACCATCACCGGCGTGCGGTACTTCAAGGCGATGCGGGCCGCCTCGATGACGGCGTAGAAGCAGTCGCCGGCGTCTCGGGGGGCGACGATCGGCACCGGCGCCTCGCCGTGGCGGCCGTACATGGCTTGGAGCAGGTCGGCCTGCTCGGTCTTGGTCGGCAGGCCGGTGGACGGGCCGCCGCGCTGGATGTCGATGATCAGCAACGGCAGCTCGAGGCTGACCGCCAGGCCGACCATCTCGGCCTTCAGGTCAACGCCGGGACCGCTCGTCGTCGTCACCCCGAGGCTTCCCGCGTAGGAGGCGCCGAGGGCGGCGCCGACGCCGGCGATCTCGTCCTCGGCCTGCATCGTCCGTACCCCGAAGTTCTTGTGCTTCGACAGCTCGTGGAGGATGTCGGATGCCGGGGTGATCGGATAGCTGCCCAAGAAGACCGGCAGGCGGGCCAGCTGCCCGGCGGCAATCAACCCCCACGCCAACGCCGTGTTCCCCGAGATGTTCGTGTACACACCCGGTTTCATGACGGCCGGCTTGACCTCGTACACGGAGTCGAACAGCTCGGCTGTCTCCGCGAAGTTCCAACCCGCCTTGAACGCCAGCGTGTTGGCTTCTGCCACCTGGGGGGCCAGGGCGAACTTCTCCTGGATCCACTCGAGGGTCGGTTCCACCGGTCTGGTGTACATGAAGCTGACGACACCGAGGGCGAAGAAGTTCTTGGAGCGCTCGGCGTCGCGCGGCTTGGTCCCGGTCGGCTTGACAGCCTCCATGGTCACCGAGGTCATCGGCACCTCGTAGACCGTGAAGCCCGCCATCGACCCATCGATGAGTGGGGACTCGTGGTAGCCGGCCTTGCTGAGCGCCCTGGTGTCGAAGGCGTCACTGTTGACGATCACGGTGCCGCCCGTGGCCACATCCGCCAGGTTTGCCCGCAGAGCAGCCGGATTCATGGCGACCAGCACGTTCGGGTGGTCGCCAGGAGTCAAGATATCGTGATCGGAGATGTGGATCTGGAACGCCGAGACTCCCGCCATGGTCCCCGCTGGGGCCCGGATCTCGGCCGGGAAGTCGGGAAGGGTGGAGAGATCGTTTCCCAGCAATGCGGAGGAGGTGGTGAATCGGTCCCCGGCGAGCTGCATACCGTCGCCCGAGTCACCGGCGAACCGGATGATGACCCGGTCCAACTCGTAGACCGTCCGGTCCCGAGATGCTGTGTCGACCATGCCCATCCCTTCAAAGCGCTTGCGTCAGCTCAGTGTAGGGGTGGGCGTATCTGAGTCGGCAGATCCCACGGCCGCTGGCGCCGCTGGCGGTCAGGCGACGCTGACGCTGTCGTCCAGGTACACGTCCTGGACGGCGTGAAGGATCTCGACGCCTTCGGCGAACGGCTTCTGGAAGGCCTTCCTCCCGGTGATGAGCCCGGCGCCTCCGGCCCGCTTGTTGATGACCGCGGTGCGCACGGCCTGGGCCAGGTCGTTGTCACCCCCAGACGCTCCCCCGCTGTTGATCAATGGCGCGCGACCCATGTAGCAGTTGACGACCTGCCACCGGTTGAGGTCGATCGGGTGGTCACTGGTCAGCGAATCGTAGACCAGCGGGTCCGTCTTGCCGAACTTGAGAGCGTTGAACCCGCCGTTGTTCTCGGCCGCCTTCTGCTTGATGATGTCGGCTTGGAGGGTCACGCCCATATGGTTGGCCTGGCCCGTCAGGTCGGCGGACAGCGAGTAGTCGACACCGTCCTTCTTGAAGGCGTCGTTGCGCAGGTAGCACCACAGGACGGTGAACATCCCCATCTCGTGGGCCTCGGCGAACGCCTCCCGCACCTCTTGGATCTGCCGGTCTGACTGCTCGCTGCCGAAGTAGACGGTGGCACCCACCCCGAGCGCTCCCATGTCATACGCCTGGCTGACCGAACCGAACATGATCTGGTCATAGCGGTTCGGGTAGGTCAGCAACTCGTTGTGGTTCAGCTTGACGATGAAGGGAATCTTGTCGGCATAACGACGGGCGACGATGCCAAGACCGCCGACCGTCGACGCGAAGGCGTTGCAGCCGCCCTGGATCGCCAGCTCACAGAGGTTCTTCGGATCGAAGTAGGCGGGGTTCTTGGCAAAGCTGGCGGCCCCCGAGTGCTCGATGCCCTGGTCCACCGGGAGGATGGACAGGTAGCCGGTCCCTCCCAAACGGCCGGTGTCGAACAGCTTCTGGAGATTGCGCTGCACCGTCACCGGCCGGTCGGACCACGACAGCACCCGGTCCACGAAATCGGGGCCGGGAAGCACCAAGTCCTCGCGGGAGATCCCCTTGCACTGGTGATGCAACAGGTCATCGGCCTCGTCGCCGAGAATGGCGGAGAGATTCATCGGTGGGGCTCCTGCTCTGGGTGGTCGGGGGGCGGTGGGCCGTGGGCCGTGGGCCGTGGGCCGTGGGCCTGGTCGAGCCTATGCGCTCGTCCCCGTTGCCGTCTCCATGCGCTGACCGTGACAGACCGGGGGTGGCTACGTTGCAACAGTGAAGATACGGTTGGTGGCCACGGACCTGGACGGGACGCTCCTCGACCCGGTCGGCAGGGTGGCCGAGCGCACCGCTCGGGCCGTGATGGCGGCCAGGGCGGCCGGCATCCACGTGATCCCGGTGACGGGGAGACCGCCTCAGGGTCTGTGGGACATCGCCGCCCGCGCCGGCCTCGGTCCCTTCGGCGTGTGTTCCAACGGTGCGGCCACCGTTGACCTCGACCGCAACGAGATCATCGAGACCCAGACCCTCGCTCGCGCCATCGCCTTGCGCTTGGCCTACGCCATGCGCGTCGCCAGCCCCGGCATCCGCCTGGCCGTGGATGTCGCGGACATGTTCTGGTACGAGAGCGGCTTCTTCGAATCCGCCGCGGCCTGGGACGAGACCGTGACGGAGGTGTCCGACATCACCGAGATCCTGGGTCCGGACTGCTACAAGCTGGTGGGGCGCAACCCCGGGGTCGGGGCCGTCGAGCTGATCGCCCAACTCGAGGAGCACGTCGGGGAGGAGGGCCATCTGACGACATCCGGGCTCGACTGGGTGGATGTCGGCGCCCCCGGGATCACCAAGGCCTATGCCATGGAACGGGTCTGTGACCGCCTCGGGGTGCGGCTCGACGAGGTGGTGGCCATCGGCGACAACCACAACGACCTGCCCTTGCTGGCGTGGGCGGGAACGGCGATGGCCCCGGCCAACGCCATCCCCGAGGCGCTGGCCTTGGCCACCCGGGTCCTGCCCGCCAACGCTGACCACGGGGTTGCCACCCTTCTCGAGGAGTTGGTGGCCGGGCACCCTCCGACCGACCTCGCCTGACCTCGGGCGCTCCCCGGGCACGCTACCGAGTGCCTGCGACCCCCGGAGCCTCTAGCGCCGGAGCCTCTAGCGCCGGACCCTCTAGCGCAGGGCCCGGAGGCGATCGGTGACGTCGTAGGCGTCGGGCTCGGCCGCCGCCACCTTGGCGAAGATGGTCCGCGCCCGGGGCAGGTCACCAGCGCGCTCGGCCAGGTCGGCGAGCACGTACCACTGGCGAAGGTGGCGTTCGGCAGGGCGGTCGACGCGCCGGAGCGACCGCTCCAGCAGAGCCACTGCACCCGCCAGGTCGCCCTGGTCGGCCCGAACCCCGGCGGCCACGATGCGCCCTTCGGCCACGAGGTCGGCATCGGGCGAGGCCTCCCGAAGCTCATCCCAGAGGCGCTCGGCGTCGTCATAGCGCCGCAGGGCCCGGTAGGAGTCGGCCAGCACCGGATGCTGGTCGTACTCGCCGGTGAGCGTCCGGTAGCGCTCCAGACGGCCGGCGGCGGCAGCCCATTGCCCACTGCGGTAGAGAGCGAGCCCGTAGAGCTCCTGGACGGCGGCCGACTTCGGTACCTCGTCCGCCAGGGCCCGGAGGATGCGGCGAGCCTCCTGGTAGCGCTCGCGGTCGTAGGCGTGGGTGGCCTCGGCCAGCCGGGCCGCGAGGCGGGCGCCCCGTGCCTTTCCTGCGGCGTCGGAGAGCTCGGCGACAACCGGGCGCGGCACCGTGTGGCGGTGGGTCGTGGGGCTCGATTCCCCGGCTGGTGCGGGGCGACCTCCACCACCGCGCCGGGCGCCAGACGGGAACGGGGTGGGGGCGGCCCTCCGGCCGCGGCGTTGCGTGGGTTCGCCGATGCCCGTGGGCCCTACGGTGCCCTCGTCGATCCAAACCTCGTCGGGCTGCCAGGCCGGCTCGCCTCGTTCGCTCCGGTCCCCGTCGTCTCCGCCGGCCCGGCTCACCGTCTGGCGCCACACCTCGCTGGCGGATGAGCCGGCCTCGCCGTGCAGGGATCGGGCCCCCCGGCGGGCGACACTGCCCCACCGCCGGCCCGTCGACCCATCCGAACGTGCCCATTCGCCGCCACGCGACTGGGCGGAACCGCGTCCCCCGCCTCCACCGGCGGGTCCGCCGCCTCGCCGGTCGGGGCGCCCAGAGGACCCGCCTGCAGCCCGACCGCCCCCCCCGGGGGACCCACCGCCGGATGAGCGACCACCTGAGGAGCTCCCCGCCCGCCCGCCGGAACCGCCACCGTTCCGGGACCCGCCCGAGGCTCGAGACGGGCCGGGCCGCCCCCGGCCGCCGGGCGCGGCGTCGCGCCTCCGAGCGTCATCATCCTCGCCCCCGGGACGGGGCCGTCCTCCTCCGGGCGCGGGCATCTGACCAACCTACCGGCCCGGACGCGACGAAGCCCCACGGCCGCAATGACCGTGGGGCTTCGAACGGAGAAATTCCGGCGACGTCCTACTCTCCCAGGGGGCAACCCCCCAAGTACCATCGGCGCTGGCAGGCTTAACTTCCGTGTTCGGGATGGGAACGGGTGTGACTCTGCCGCTATGGCCACCGGAAACCTTGCTCGGTCGGCGTCACAGCCCCGACCATCAACAGCGGGCCGGCGCCAGGCGGCCACCCTGTGAGCATTCCATAGCGAGCACGAACAAGCGTAGAAACCAAGCCCTCGGCCGATTAGTACCGGTCGGCTCAACGCATTGCTGCGCGTACACCTCCGGCCTATCAACGTGGTCGTCTACCACGGGCCTTACCTGGTTGACCCAGTGGGAAACCTCATCTTGGAACAAGCTTCGCACTTAGATGCTTTCAGCGCTTATCTCTTCCGCAGGTCGCTAACCAGCCGTGCCCTTGGCAGGACAACTGGCACACGAGAGCTGCGTCCGTCCCGGTCCTCTCGTACTAGGGACAGCCTTCCTCAAGTTTCCTACGGCTACACCGGATAGGGACCGAACTGTCTCGCGACGTTCTAAACCCAGCTCGCGTACCGCTTTAATGGGCGAACAGCCCAACCCTTGGGACCTACTTCAGCCCCAGGATGCGACGAGCCGACATCGAGGTGCCAAACCTTCCCGTCGATATGGACTCTTGGGGAAGATGAGCCTGTTATCCCCGGGGTACCTTTTATCCGTTGAGCGACGGCGCTTCCACACGCAACCGCCGGATCACTATGCCCTGCTTTCGCACCTGCTCGACCTGTAGGTCTCGCAGTCAAGCTCCCTTGTGCCATTGCACTCAACGGCTGATTGCCAACCAGCCTGAGGGAACCTTTGGGCGCCTCCGTTACCGTTTAGGAGGCGACCGCCCCAGTCAAACTACCCATCTGACGCTGTCCCCCATCCGGATCACGGACGTGGGTTAGATTCCCGACACATGCAGGGTGGTATTTCAACGGTGACTCCACCCCAGCTGGCGCTGAAGCTTCCAAGTCTCCCACCTATCCTACACAACATGTGACACAAATCAACATCAAACTGTAGTGAAGGTCCACGGGGTCTTTCCGTCCTGGTGCAGCTAACGAGCATCTTTACTCGTACTTCAATTTCGCCGAGCCTGTGGTTGAGACAGTAGGAAAGTCGTTACGCCATTCGTGCAGGTCGGAACTTACCCGACAAGGAATTTCGCTCTAGGAACCCCCATGTCGCCATGGGGCTAGGACCATATCTTCATCTCACAGTCGGTGCGAGATGGCTGGCGTATGGCCTCTGAGGATTCCACCAACTGCGACGGCTTCCGACGGTTCATCGTCTCTGCGATCGCTGCAATCTGACTCAAACCCTCCATCGACAGATGGACGGCCTTTGACATCAAGCGCACGACGACAGCAAAACTCGCATATCGCAAGCCTTGGCCGTTCTGAGTGGGTGCTCTCCGAACAACGGACACGCCGTCGACGAAGCCGACGACCCACTCCACAGGTAATGGCCTTTCCTGCTGATCGTCCGCACCGGACGGTTTGTCACTGTCCACGATCCCACCTTACGAATAGGGTGAGACCGCCAACGAGTACCGCCGGATTCACGGGGTTTCCAGCATTTGGCCAGCTGCACTACCGGAATCACTTCCGGCAGGGGCAATGCCCGGGCACGTCCGGGCGCTTACCTTAGGACCGTTATAGTTACGGCCGCCGTTTACCGGGGCTTAGG
>JALYVP010000078.1 GCA_030853185.1 Actinomycetota bacterium
GCCGTCACCGGGCCCAGCGTCGCCGTGACCGGGCCCGGCGCCACCGAGTGCGGCGCCACCGCCGAGGCGGCGCCGGCCGATCCGCTCCTTTCCGCGACCGCTACGGTGGTCGACCGTGCTGATCCTGGTCCGCCACGGGCAGACGGCCCACAACGCGTCCCTTCGCCTTCTGGGCCGGCTTGATGTGCCCATCGACGAGATGGGGGAGCGCCAAGCCGCCGCCCTGGGGACGATCCCCGATCTGCGCGACGCCCGGCGGGTGATCTCCAGCCCCCTGGCCCGGGCCCGCCAGACCGCCGAGCGCCTCGGACCGCCCGTCAACATCGACGACCGGTGGGTGGAGATGGACTACGGCATCTACGACGGCCTGTCCCTCGGCGATGTCCCCTCGGAGATCTGGGACCGGTGGCTGAGCGACCCGGCATGGTGCCCCGAAGGCGGGGAGAGCCACCTCGACCTGGACCGGCGGGTTCGCTCCGCCTGCGAGGAGCTGTGGGATGACGCCTCGGGCACCGACGTGGTCGTCGTCAGCCACGTCTCGCCGATCAAGGTGGCCGTCGCCTGGGCCCTCGGAGTCGGCGTGGAGGCCTCGTGGCGCATGCACCTGGACACGGCGTCGATCTGCCGCATCGGCCGGGGGCGCACGGGGCCATCTCTGGTCAGCTTCAACCAGACGGACCACCGCCCTTCGCTCTGAGCGCCCATCTCCTACCGTGATTGCCCATGGACCTCTCTCTGCCCCCTATCGGCATCTGGACCGGCGCCCTGGACAACGTGGCCTTGTCCCAGTCCCAGGAGCTGGCGTGCGAGCTCGAGGAGCTCGGCTACGGCGCCATCTGGCTGCCCGAGGTGGCCGGGCGCGATGTCATGGTCCACATGGGGATGCTCCTGGCCGCCACCGAGCGGATGGTCATGGCCACGGGCATCGCCAACATCTGGGCCCGGGACGCGGTGACGATGACCGGCGGCGTCAAGGGTCTGACCGAGGCGTTCCCCGAGCGGGTCCTGCTCGGACTCGGCGTCAGCCACCAACCCCTGGTCGAGGACCTCCGGGGCCACAGCTACGCCAAGCCGTTGTCCGCCATGCGCACGTACCTCGACGCCATGGACGCGTCGCCCTACACCGCCGAGCGCCCCACCACCCCCGTCCGGCGGGTCCTGGCCGCCCTGGGCCCGAGGATGATCGCCCTGGCGGCGAAGAGGACCGACGGGGTGCACAACTACCTCGTTCCCGCCGAGCACACGGCCACCGCCCGCCAGATCCTCGGCACCGGGCCTCTGCTGTGCCCCGAGCAGGCCATCGTGATCGAGTCCGACCCGACCCGGGCCCGGGAGATCGGCCGCTCCCACACCAAGACCTATGTCGGTCTGCCCAACTACCAGAACAATCTGCGCCGGCTGGGCTTCGGCGACGACGACTTCGCCGACGGCGGCAGTGACCGGCTGATCGACACCATCGTGGCGTGGGGTGATCTCGACGCCATCAGTGCCCGCGTCCGGGCCCACTTCGACGCCGGCGCCGACCATGTGAGCATCCAGGCCATCACCGAGGACCCCCGGGCCGTGCCGGCCGATGCGTGGCGCGAGTTGGCGCCGGCGATGACCGAGGTGGCCGGCGCCGTCCCCGGCCGCGGCTGAGGGACCGGGCCGCTGGAGTAGGGCCGCTGAGGGCTCCGGCCCGCCGGTCAGGGTACGATCGGCTGCGGTGGCGCCACCGGGGCCCACCACGATCCCGGGAGCCAACCCATGCGTGTCGTCGTCGACTACGACCTGTGCGAGAGCAACGGACTGTGCATGATGGAAGCCCCCGAGATCTTCGAGCTGCGCGACGACGACAACCTCTACGTCCTCGACGAGCACCCCGGGGAGGAGCTGCGGTCCAAGGTGCAAGCCGCCGTGGCCGTCTGCCCGAAGGCGGCGATCAGCCTCGAAGAGGACTGAGCCGCCGGCTCAGCCGCCGATCACATCCGAGATGGCCTCGGTGATGGCCGTCGCCACCTGGGACGCGTCGAGCAGCGTCGCCCCGCCCCCTTGGGCCATCGCCGGCGCCCCGCCCCCGGAGCCGCCGAAGGGGCCGAGCACGGACTTGAGGATGTGGCGGGCATCCAGGCTCTTCTCGTAGCGCTTGGGCACGGCCACGACCATGGTGGCGGGGTTGGCGGCGGTCCACACCACGGCTACCCTGTCGGTCGTCTTAACCGCCGCCGCCGCCGCCGGGCGCAGACCCTTGGCGTCGACCGGCAGGGCTCCGTAGGCGATGTCGAAGGCGCCGGCGGTGCCTTCGGTCAGGACGGCCGGCGTCAGCGCGGCGGGGTCGGGCCGGGCCGTCGCCGAGCGCGCCGCCTTGGTGACCAGGCGCTCGACAGCGGCGACCACGTCGCGGGGCGACGAGTGGACGGTGGTGCTGACCGCGCCGAGGGTCCGGGCCTGATCAAGGGAGTAGTCCACCGCCGCCCGGCGGGTGTAGGCAGTGATGCGCCGAACACCCGAGGCCACGCTCTCCTGGGCGACGATCCGGAACAGGCCGAGCGTGGACGTGTGCTCTACATGGGTGCCGCCGCACAGCTCGGTGGACACGTCGCCGAAGCTGATCACCCGGACCTCCTCGGGGTAGATCTCGCCTTCGAGCGACGTGGCCCCCGACGCGATGGCGGCGGCGGGCGTCATGACCTTGACCCGGCGGACCAGGTCGGTGAGGACCCAGTCGTTGACCAGCCGCTCGATCTCGTCCAGCTCATCCGGTGACACCGGCTTGGGGTGGGTGAAGTCGAAGCGCATCCGGACCGGATCGACCAGCGAGCCGGCCTGGTGGACATGGTCGCCCAGCACCCGCCGGAGGGCGGCGTTGACCAGATGGGTGGCGGAGTGGTTGGCGGCGGCCGCCATCCGGCCGTCGGCCTCCACCCGCAGGTACACCCGTTGGCCGACGGCGATCATCCCCTCCTCGACGCGCAACCGGTGCAGGAACATGCCACTGCGATGCACGACGGTGTCGGTGATGGAGCCCCAGCCATCGGGACCGTCGACCCGGCCGTGATCGCCGACCTGGCCGCCGCTCTCGCCGTACAGGGGGGTCCGGTCAACGATCAGGTCGGCCTCGTCGCCGACACCGAGCGGGTCGGAGGCGCCCAGAAGGGCCAGGACCTCGGCGTCGCCGGAGAGGGTGTCGTAGCCGACGAACGTGGTGGCCGGAAGGGCCAGCACCGACGCCGGCAGGGGATCATGGAGACCGGTGCGGCGGTCGGTTCGCAGCCCGCCCCGGCTGTCGTCCTGGTGCCGCTTGCGTTCGGTGTCAAGGTCGCCGAGGTCGACGACCGCGCCGCGCTCGGCGGCCAGCCCGGCGGCGATCTCAACCGGCAGCCCGAAGGTGGACCACAGCCGGAAGGCATCGGCCCCGCTGAAGCGGTCCTGCTTGGCCAGCAGGTCGTCGAGCTGGCCCAGCCCCCGCTGCAGGGCACCCTCGAACTCCGACATCTCCGCCCCGATGGCGGAGTTGACCGCGTTCAGCTCCGAGGCGAAACGCGGGTAGTGCCCACCGAGCAGCCCCACCACGGCGTCGACGACGGGCCGGTAGTCGAAGCGGGTCTGACCCCGGGTAAGGGCCAGGGTGGCGGAGCGGCGCAGGAGACGGCGGGGGATGTAGCCCGCCCCCTCGTTGCTGGGCCGGACCCCCTCGGACATGATCGCCACCGCCGCACGCAGGTGGTCGGCGATGATCCGATGGTGCCGGTCGGTCGGGCCCGTCTCGCCCAGCACGTCCTTGACGGCGGCCACGACGGGGGCGAGGAGATCGGTCTCGTAGAGGTTGTCGAACCCGTTGAGCGCCAGGGTGACGCGCTCGAGACCCGAGCCGGTGTCGACGCTCTTGAACGGGAGAGGGCTGAGCCGCCCGTCGAGGCCCTTGTCGTAGACCATGAACACGCCGGCGTTCCAGATCTCGATGTAGCGATGGGTGTCGAACGGTCCCCCCGGGCGGTACGCCTCGCCGTAGGCGTCCCCCGTGTCGAGGAACATCTCGGTGCACGGCCCGCACGGCCCCGAGTCGCCGGCCGGGCCCCAGAAGTTGTCGGCGGTGGGTTGGCGGACGATGCGGTCGGCCGGCATGCCCACCCGGGCCCAGGCCCGTTCGGACTCTTCGTCGGGCTCGACGCTGAGCGCCTCGTCGCCTTCGTGCACCGTGACGTACAGCTGGGACGGCTCGAAGCCGAATCCGTCGATCATCAGCTCGTAGGCCAACTCGATGGCCTTGTCCTTGAAGTACTCGCCGATCGACCAGCTGCCCATCATCTCGAAGAACGTCAGGTGGTGACGGTCGCCGATGTCGTCGATGTCGATGGTGCGGATGCAGGGCTGGATGTTGGTCAGGTTGGGGGTGGGCGGCCGGCGGATGCCGGTGAAGTAGTCCTTGAGCGGTGCCATGCCGGCGTTGACGAACAGGAGGGTGGGGTCGTCGCGGGCCAGGACCGACGCCCCCTCGATCACGGTGTGGTGGCGGGCGCGAAAGAACTCCAGGAACGTCTCACGCACGAACTCGCTGCTGATCTCGGGCACGGTCCTCCACCTCGGCTACCTGCGACGACAAGTCTACAAGTGGTGGCCGCCACACCTAACTCGGTGCCGCCTCGCGGGGGCCGTGGCCCTTCTGGTCCGTTTGTGGCCCGGTCGGGACAGATTGGCAGGAGGAGGGTGCGGGGTGAGGGTGATGGGGTAACCTCTGTCACACTGTGTCGCTACGGTCTGCCGCTTCGGTCTGGCCGGGCGCGGACCGACCAACTGGGGAGATCGTGATGGTGGGTGTCCAAGGCCCTGTGGACTCAGTCTCGACGAGAGGGTCGACCTCCGAGCTGACCGAAAGCGCCGCTGGATCGTCGCCGGTGGGCTGGTGGCTCACCTTGGCTGGCATCGGCACCGTCGTGCTCAGCGCCTTCGGGGGCGTGTTCCCGTACTTCGCCAATGGTCTGGGCCTTCCCCTGGACGGCGCCGCCAACGGGGCCATGACTGCGTGGCGCACCGTGTTGCACCTGGTGCCCGGCGTGGCCGGCATCTTGGTCGGTCTGGGCATGATCGCCTGGGGTCGGCGCCGGATGGCCGGCGCCCCCTTCGCCCCGGCCGGCGGTCGATGCATCGGCCGGGCCTCGCTGGTCGTCGGGGCCTGGTTCGCCATCGGGCCTTACCTGTACGGCATTGTCGCCCCCAGCCAGGCCCACGGCACCGGTGGACATGCCGGGATGGTGATGGCCAACGGCATGACCACCTTGGAGAACGTCATCATGCCGGTGTTCGGCAAGATGACCACGGTCCCCACCACCGCCAACTGTGCGCTGACCATGGGCATCTGCCACTGGGCCGTGGGGGGTCTGATCGTTTTCGCCGGGCTGGTCGCCTTGGGCGCCGGTACGGGTGTCGGTCCTCTGGCCAGCCTGTTCAAGGCTGGCACCGCCGAGGACCTCTCCTGGCCGGGAGCCTGAGCACCGCCCATGGCGAGCTTCCAGGGCGTGCCGTCCTGGCGTGACCCCCGATGGGGCCAGACCGCCGCCCTGGCCACGTTCTGCGTCCTGGGCCAGACGGTGCTCGACTTCAAGATCAGCCCCCTGGAGGTCCTGGTCAGCCTGTTCACCTGCGTGGGCGTCGACCTGACCCTCACCCGGATCCGTCGCCATCAGATGATCGTGCCCCTCAGCGGCATCATCACCGGGCTGGGCATGGCCCTGCTCCTGCGTTCCGCCTACCCCGCCGTCTTCGTCGTCGCCGGCGTGCTGGCCATCGGCTCGAAGCACGTCATCACCGTTCGTGGCCGGCACCGCTTCAATCCGACGAACTTCGGCTTGGTGGTGACCTTGGCGTTCACCCAGGGCGGGGTGGCCATGGTGACCCCGGGGCAGTGGGGGCGCTCCAGCCTCATTCTCTTCGCCATCCTCTGCGCCGGCGTGCTCGTCGTCTTTCGCGCCGAACGCCTCGCCCTGGTGTCGGCGCTCGTGGCGTTTCAGGTGGTGTTCTTCGTGATCTTCCACGGTGGCAGCCTGGACGTGAGCGCGGCGCTGTCCGGCGCCGTGCTCACCTTCGCCTTCTTCATGATCACCGATCCCAAGACGGCGCCCTCGACCCGCGCCCGTCAGGTGGTCTATGCCGCCTTCGTGGCTCTCCTGGGCCAGGTGTTCGCCGCCCTCGGCTCGATGGACGGGCCGTTCATCGCCCTGTTCGTGGTCTGCGCCGCCATGCCGGTTCTCGAACGGTCCTGGCTGGCCGGCCCGGCCCGGTCGCTGCGCCCGCAGGGCCTGGCCACCGGCGCCTAGAAGCGCCGGACGGCCGCTCAGGAGGCGTAGCGAGCCAGGCCGCCTCGTACCAGGTGGAGCCCTTCCAGGCCGGGGAGGCGGTCGACGTGGCGGTCGATGCGGTTCGCCACCTTCTGCCCTTCAGGGTCGGAGAACAGATGGTCGACCAGGAAGCGGATCTCGGCGTCCGGACGAACGTTGTGGCCCACCGGCCGCCAGTACCGGCGCAGGGCGAGCCTGGTGACCGCCTGGGATGCCCGGGAACGGGCCAGGCGCCTCCCGGCCTCGCTGGCATAGAAGTCGATGTGGCGACCCTCCTGGCGCATGATCCGCTTCAACAGCTCGCTCAGCACCGGGTTGCCCGCCTTGCGGGCCAGGAGGCCGTAGCCGGCCTGGGTGGTCCACTCGTTGATCGCCCCCCACACCATGTGGATGGCCACCATGTCGGGAACGAGGGCGGAGCCGAGGACGAACGACAGGGGGCGGAACCGGTCGAAGCGGTTCAGCTGCCGGCGGATGGTGGCGACCCGTGATCGACCGGCCGGCTGACCGTGGGCGGCGAGGACGTGGCCGAGCGCTTCGCCGTGCCAGTGCTCCTCGTAGTTCCACAGGGTCAGGAACGTGGTGATCTCGGGATCCTGATGGGCGTCGGTGACCAACACGTCACGCAGGTAGCACACCGTGTGGTTCTCGATGTCGTGCATGTACTGCAGGCACCGCAGGGTCTCGGCGTCGAGGGGCCGGTCACGGAAGCCCTCGTCGAGGTCCAGGTCTTCGAGCTCCAGACGCCCTCCCAGGCGCAGGTATCTGTCGATGTCGAAGTCCACGACCGGTGTACGGAGTTGCCCACCGGCCCAGATGAGCTTTCCTGGAGGCATACTGGCTGCAGACCGGAGGGGATGCTGTGAGGAACCTGGCCGAAGAGGTCAACGCCAACGTTCAGGCGCTGCTGGGGCTGCCCGCGGTCGTGCCGTCATTGCAGCGCCTCGGTGAGGCAGTCCCGGCGATCGAGCGCATCGCTGCGTTCGACGACACCCTGGCGGACATCGCCGGCATCGTTCCCGCCCTCGAGCAGCTGGCCGAGCTGGGGACGACGCTCGAGGCGCTGGCCAAGCTGAGCGAGACGCTCGAATCTCTCGCCCGGGTGGCCCCGGCGCTCGAGCAGCTGGCCGGGCTCGGGTCCACTCTCGAGGGACTGGTGATGGTCATGGGGCCCATCAGCCACCTTTCGACCCTGGTGCCGACCCTGGAGTCGCTCGACGGCAGCATCAAGAGCCTGGAGGGCACCATGGGGACCCTGTCTGAGACGCTCGCTCCCCTGCAGGGGACGACCGAGCGGGTCGGTCGGATGGTCGAGCGGCTCGGGACCAGGCGCGGTGTCAAGACCCAGGATCCTTGAACGATGCCGAGAGCTCGTCATCGGCGGGGGCCGGTGACGTCGGCAGGTCCGCCCGGGTCACCTCGTTGCGCAGCGGTTGCTGGGCTCGGTACCGGCGCAGGTTGTCGATGAACAGCTCGGCTGCCCGCCCGTAGCGGCCGGTGCCGCCGGCCGCGTTGTGGGCGGTGACGGTGACCCGCGGGTGGGACCAGAAGGGGTGGCCGGGCGGAAGGGGCTCGACGTCGAACACGTCGAGGACGGCGCCTCCCAACGCGCCGCCGTCGACGGCGCGGAGCAGGGCCGATTCATCGACGAGGGAGCCACGACTGACGTTGATGAGCAGGGCCGTGGGCTTCATGGCGGCGAGGAATGCGGCATCCACCAGTCGGTGGGTGGCCGGGGTGGCCGGCGCGCAGAGGACCACCACATCGGCCGCCGGGAGCATGCCGGCGATGGCCTCCGGTCCGGCCACCCGATCGAGCGGTTCGGTGCCGGAAGGGTGTCGGCGAATGCCCACGACCCGCGCTCCGAACGCTCGAGCCCGGGAGGAGACCTCGGTGCCGATGGACCCCAGACCGATCACCAGCCAGGTGGTGGCCGCCATCTCGGTGAAGTCGTGACGGCGCCAGACCCGCTCCTGCTCGGCGTCGCGCCAATCCTGGGCCTGCTGGGCGTGGTCGAGAGCGGCCCGCAGGACGTACTCGGCGATGGGGATGCTGTTGACATGGGCGTTGGTGACGACGACACCTCGCGCCAGGAGATCGGCGAACAGCGGAAAGTCGACGCCGGCGGCAGGGGACTGCAGCCAGCACAGCGTGGTCGAGGCGGTGACGAACTTGAAGAAGGACCGGATCGGTGCCCCCTCGGCGAACAGATCGGCGGTCGCCCAGATCACCTCCACCCCGGCGTCGCCCCATGAGACCTCCGGGCGGAGAGATCCGTCGGCGGTCATGGCCACCAACTCGACCTCCGAGCCCACGGCGGAGACGGCCTCTCCGAAGTGCTCGCCGGCGGTCTCCGTCACCAGAACCCTCATGAGCCGAAGGTTACGACCTTCCCCCGCCTCCGCCCCCGTGGGGGTAAGGTCCCTACAGCTCAACCTGGGTGAAAGTACCCGTCTCCACGGGGGAAGATTGGGGGTTCCGATGGGAACCCAGATGGCAGCGCACGACGCAGACGACAGCGCCGGAGCAGGTATCGGGACCGACAAGGCGGAACCTATGGCGCCCCGACGCTGTGGGCGGTGCCAGCGCCCGTTCGAGGGCGACGCGACTTCGTTCGTCCAGACGGACTGGGCCCTGTGCCCGGCCTGCGAGGCGATCCTGCTCCCGGGCCGAGGGCGCTGAGCCTTCCGTTGATCTCCGAGGGGCCGAATGTCCTAGCCGGCTCCGACCCGGATGTTGGCGAACAGATGGAGCGCCTCGCCACCGAGGTGATACCCGCCTTGCGAGCGGCGAGCCGGTAGAGCCTGCCGGGATGACCTGGTCGAACGATGCTGGCGGCGAGGTTGCGGTCGGTGACGGCGCGACCCATCTCAGCCAACCGCCGTCTGTCACAAGGAGAGAGGCTGCCTCGTCTCTGTGGTGAGATCATCAAGCATCGGAGGAATGTGATGGCAAATGTGAACCTGGAGGCGAGGTCACAGGGACTGGTCGCCCGACTGACCCGGTGGTATTCCCAGCGCATGTTCGGTCACGTGGTGGAGCCGGCGCGCGCCGTCGCTCTCCACCGGGGCGTAGCGGTCGCCTTCGGCGCTACGGAGACCTCTGCGACCAAGATGTGGAACCGGCTCGACCCCCACCTGAGCCACCTGGCCATCCAGGCGTGCGCCGGCGCCATCGGGTGCTCGTGGTGCATCGACTTCGGCCACTTCGAGGGGATCGAGAAGGGCATCGACCCGATCAAGGTGCGAGACGTTCCCCGGTGGCGGGAGAGCAGCGCGTACGACGAGCGGGAGCGGGCCGTGTTGGAATATGCCGAGTCGGCCTCGGCCACGCCAGCGGTCGTCTCCGAGGTTCTGGTCGAGCGGCTGCACCGGTTCTTCTCCGACGAGGAACTGGTGGAGCTGGCGGCCTGGGTGGGGCTGGAGAACCTTCGGTCACGGTTCAACGCCGGCCTTGGCATTCAGAGCGAGGCCTTCTCCGACCGCTGTGACGTCCGTCCGCTGTCGACTTCCCGGCGTGGCTGAGCCGGAGGCGTTCATCGCCGTGCGGCCCATGCTCTTCGGCGTGGCCTACCGCATGCTCGGGAGCGCCACCGACGCCGAGGACGTTCTTCAAGATACCTACCTCCGCTGGCAGGGTCAGACCGAGGAGGAGATCGGATCGGCTCGGTCGTTCCTGGCGACGGTCGTCGTGCGGTTGTGCATCGATCAGCTCCGCTGCGCGAGGGTCCGTCGGGCGTCCTACGTGGGTCCCTGGCTCCCTGAGCCTCTGGCCACCGAAGACGACGATCCGGCTCTCGTCGCCGAGCTGGCCGACTCGTTGTCGCTCGCCTTCCTCGTGCTCCTCGAGAAGCTCAGTCCCCTCGAGCGCGCCGCCTTCATCTTGCGTGATGTCTTCGCCTACAGCTACGACGAGTTGGCTCCCCTGCTCGGCCGGAGCGAAGGGGCGTGCCGGCAGCTGGCATCCCGGGCCCGTCGTCAGGTCGGGGACCGTCGCCGCCGCGTCGACGGAGACCGCCAGCGGGGAGAGCGTCTCGCCGACCGGTTCGTGAGCGCCTGCGCCACGGGCGACGTGGACGACCTCCTCGGTCTGCTCGCCCCGGACGTGGTGGTCTGGACCGACGGCGGTGGCAAGGCCAAGGCCGCGCCGCGGCCGGTGGTGGGGGCCTGGAGGGCGGCCCGGTTCTTGATCAACGTCTCACAGACCCTGTCAGCGAGCGGGACGGTCCGCTACGCCTCCATCAACGGCCAGGCCGGAGTCGTCGTCGAGGAAGACGGCATTCCTGTCGCTGCGGCCGTGCTCGACGCCATCGAAGGCGTCATCGGTGGGGTGCGGATCCTCTCCAATCCCGACAAGCTCGAAGCACTCAGCAAGGGCTGGCGTCACGGTCGTTGTCCCAAGGGTGAAAATTGGAAGGCGGCGGCCGGCGCTGAGGCAGATACTTGAGGATGCCGGTAACGACACCGCTGCCCGCAGCCATCCGCCCGGCCACCACGGAGGACTTGGACGCCGTCGTCGCGGTGCTGTGGGCGGTCGGCGCAGAGGGAAGATGGATCGGGACAGAGGTCCCTTTCGATCGCCAGGTCCGCCGCGCCCGCATGGCCGACAGGCTGGCCCGGGATGACGCGGCCGGCTTTGTGGCCGACGCGCCGGGCAACGGCGGCGTGGTCGGCAACATCGGCGTGGTCGTGGCTCCCTACGGAGTGGCGGACATCGGCATGGCTCTGCTCGATGGCTGGCGGGGCCAGGGGCTTGGTACCGCCCTGCTCGATGCCGGCCTCGCTTGGGCTCGGGATGCCGGCGCCCACAAGGCGGCACTCGAGGTGTGGCCGGACAACGCGGCCGCCTTGGCGCTCTATCGTCGGTTCGGGTTCGTGGAGGAGGGTTGCAAGCGTCGCCACTACCGCCGGGCCAACGGGGAGCTGTGGGATGCGATCCTCATGGGGCGCCATCTCCGTTGACAGAGCCCGGTCATGAGGTGCGGGGCGACGATCTCGGCGAAGGTACGGCCGTGGATCTTGATGCCGTTGCGGACGAGCTCTATGGCTTGACGCCAGGCGAGTTCACTGCCGCCCGGCAGGCGAGGGCGGTAGCGGCTAGCCGAGCCGGTGATCGGGACCTTGCCGCCGCCATCAAGGCGCTACGCCGTCCCACGACGAGCGCGTGGCTTGCCAATCTTCTCAGGCGCCAGCGGCACACCGAGCTCCTTCAGCTGCTCGAGCTCGGCGAGGCGACCCGGCGGGCCCACTCGAACCTCGATGCCGAGGACCTGCGCCGGTTGTCGCGACAGCGGCGCCAAGCCGTCGCTGCACTCAGCCATGACGCTCGGCGTTTGGCTCGCGACCTTGGACCACCCGTCAGCGGGGCGGTCGGACGCGAGCTCGAGGTAACCCTCGAGGCGGCGTTTGCCGACCCCGGCGCCAGCGAAGCCGTCCGGTCGGGTCGTCTCACAACCGCCTTGAGCTATTCGGGGCTCGGTCCGATTGACGTGACCGCCCCCGTCGGGGGACCGGCGGTCGTTCCCGGAGCCCCTGTGGTTCCGACAGCGAAGGAACTGGCGAAGAGCGGCCGGGATGAGGTCGACCGGCACCGCCAAAAGCGAACGGAGGCGGCCGCGGTTCAGGCGATAGGAGAGGCGCTCGCTGCTGTCGCTGAAGCCAAAGAGAGCGCCGAGGCGCAGCAGCGCGACCTGGCGGACGCTCGCGACCGGCTCGAGGTCCGCCGCCGGCAGGTCAGCGACCTCGAGCAGCAGCTGCAGGAGGCGCGGGCCCTCCGAGACAGAGGCACCGAGGAGCTCGGCCACGTGGAACAGGCTCAAGCGGCCGTCGAGGGAGGCATGCGCGCAGCCGCGCACCAGTTGGACCGGGTCCAGGCCGAGCTGGAGCGGCTACGTCGCTGAGGGTTCTACCGGACATCATCAGGCCGGGCTCCATCGGCGTGGATGACGGTGCCCAGTTCATCGGTCACCCCGCCCAGCACGGTTTCGGTGTGACGGACATGTCACGGCCATGGTTGACCGGGATCATCGTCGCTGCCCTGGTGTTCTTCCCTGTGTTGGGCAACCTTCGGCCTGACCTGGTCTCGTTTCTGCCTTCGATGCGCCAGTACGCCGGCAACTGGGCTGCGGCGATGTGGGCATTCGCGCCCGGCGCGGAGCAGAAGCTGAACGATCAC
>JALYVP010000079.1 GCA_030853185.1 Actinomycetota bacterium
CCCCGGTGACGACCCGGTCGCCGCCACCCGGCCCGCCGCTGACGACGGGCTCGCCGCGCTCGCCCGATTCCGGCTCCTGGGCCCGCAGGCGGGAGCCGCCGGCGGAGGCAGGCGGATCTTCAACATGGGAGGACGCCGAACCCCGGTCCGACGAACCGACCGGGACAGCGTCGGGGCCGACCGGGACGTTGTCGGAGGACGACCCGGACCCGTTGAGGTCCAACTCGGCTCCCTCGAGACCGGCAGAGTCGTCGTCGTCGTCCTGGTCGGTCAGGCGGCCCTTGATGACTTTGAGGGGCAGAAAGTTCTCCCGCTGCTGGCGGAGGATCCAGCGCAGACGGTCGACGTCGTGCTCGTAGAACTTCCGGTAGCCCGAGGGGGTCCGCTCCGGGTCGACCAGACCCTGGCTCTCCAGGAAGCGGATCTTGGAGATGGTGACATCGGGGAACTCGTCGCGCAGCAGGGACAGGACTTCGCCGATGGACAGGTGAGAACGATCGGGCACGGGGTTCTACCCTCCCCCCTCGGCCAGGAACACGAGGCGGAACTTGCCGATCTGGAGCTCGTCCCCGCTGACGAGGGGAGCGTCCTCGATCCGCTCCCGGTTGAGGTAGGTCCCGTTGAGAGAACCGACGTCGCGCACACCGAAGCCATCACCCAGGCGGCTGACCTCGGCATGGCGGCGCGAAACCGTCACGTCGTCGAGGAAGATGTCGCTCTTCGGGTGCCGACCGACGTCGGTGACATCGTGTTCGAGCACGAAGCGGGAACCGGCGTTCGGGCCCCGCTTGACGATGAGCACACCGGCGCCGCTCGGGACGTCGCCCATGGAGATGACGATGTTCTCGTCGGCGACCTCTCCGGCCGACTCGACCGCGGCCAGGGTGATCGTGGTCAACGTCGCGTCCGTCTCCCCGCGGTGCTCCAGGGGGGCGCCGCATGACGAGCAGAAGTTAGCGTCCTCAGGGTTGCGGTGTCCGCAGCGGTTGCAAAACAGCGCCGTCACCTCGGCGGGCTCAGTCCTCTATCAGCTTCCGGTAGGCCGCCGCGTCGAGCAGGGAGCCAACCGCGTCGGGATCCTCGAGGCGAATGGTGCACAGCCAGCCGTCCCCGTAGGGGTCCTCGTTGAGGCGCTGGGGGCTCTCGCTCAAGCCGTCGTTGACCTCGGTGACGGTGCCGGCGAGCGGCACGTACACGTCCGAGACCGACTTGGTGGATTCGACCTCGCTGAACGAGTCGCCGGCGGTCACGGCCGCCCCCACCTCGGGCATCTGGACGAACACCACGTCGCCGAGAGCGTCCTGGGCGTAGTCGGTGATCCCGATTCGGATCGAGTCACCCTCCAGCTTGACCCACTCATGGTCAGACGTGTATCGGAGGTCGTCGGGGACGTCCATGGCCCGGACCATACTGGACGCGTTGGGCCCTCCGCGCGTCTGCGTCCCGTGAGGGGGCCGGCGCTCACGCTCGGACGAGGGTGCGAATCTGGCGGGCGTATTCCTGGGCCCTAGACCGGGCGTCGCCGTCGGTGGCCGCCTCGGCCCACACGTGGGTGATGGGTTCGTCGGGGTCGGGCAGCACCAGGGCCCAGCCATCGTCGTAGAGGACCTCGACCCCGTCGACCAGGACCACGTCATGGCCGGCCGAGTACTCGAGGATGGTCCGCATGATCACGCCCTTGTGGTCCCAGGGGGTCACGGCCGTCTCGTGGACGATGCGCACCTTGGGCAGGCTCGCCACCAACGCCGACAGGCGGGTCCCGGCGAGGAGGGCCAGCGTCTGCACCAGGGTCGCCACCGCGTCGAAGGCCGGCAGGAACGACGGGAAGATGTAGCCGCTCTCACCGCTGGCGGCGAAGTCGACCCCCGGCTCGGAGGCGGCCTCCGGCACGTGGGCGGTGGACAGCTTGGACCCAAAAGGACGGCCATGAGGCCCTCGGTGTGCGGGTCGTCGGTTGACACCAGGCCCAGCGTGGCCAGGGCCCCCTGATCGCGATAGGTGTGACGATCGCCCCCAGGTCGACGTCGGTGAGGACGTCGCCGGAGATGACGCGGACGGCTCGTCCAACTCGTCGGCGGCGTGGCGCACCGAACCGGCCGTGCCCAGCGGTGTCTCCTCGGTGGCGTAGACCAATGCGGACACCGAAGTCGCTACCGGCTTGGGCTGGTTGGAGGTCGGGGGCCGCAACCGGTCCCCTCGCCTCCGACCATGATGACGGCCTTCACGCCCGCCCCTGGGCGAGCGCCCGGCGGGCCATCGGGACATAGCTGATCGCCGAGTACCAGCCGAGGATAAGCCCGGGGATGGCGAACACCCACGCCACGTCGGTGGCCCCCCGGCTCCAGCTCACCCCGGCATGGCCGATGAGGAACAGCGGGAGCGCCACCATCAGGGCGAGCGTGCTGGCCTTGCCGGCCACGGTGACATCCATGCGGCGCCCGCCGACGGCGGCCACGATCACGAAGCCGCCGGCTACCGTGACCTCCCGAGCCAGGGCGATGACGACGACCCAGACCGGGACGGCGCCGACGGCGATGATGGCGATGGACCCGACGACCAGCAGGAGGCGGTCGGCGACCGGGTCGAGGATCTTGCCGACGGTGGAGACCTGATGGAGTCGGCGGGCCAGTTGGCCGTCCACGAAATCGGTGGCCCCGATGCCGGCCAGCAGCCACGCGGCCGCCTCCCAGTGCGCCTTGTGAGGTTGGGCCAGCAGGACCACGAACACCGGGATCAGCGCCAGGCGAACGGCGGTCACCGCGTTGGGCAGGGTGAGGACGCGATCTTCGTCTCCGCGCCCGCTCGGCATGGCAGAAGTCTAGGCTCGACCTGTGGCCTCGATCGTCGGCACCGGTGTCGGTGTCGTGCTCCTGCTGGCCGCCTTGGGACTGTCGGTGTTCGGGATCGTCGATGCCGCCCGGCGCTCGCAGGCGGCGTGGGACCGGGCCGGGCAGAGCAAGGTGCTGTGGATCGTCCTGCTGGTGGTCAGCATCATCTTGGACTTCATCTTCCTGACCGGGCTGATCATCTCGATCCTGTACCTGGTCGTCGCCCGCTCCCGGCTCGGCCGGGCGGGGACCGGCGAGGCCCAGCCCGGCGGCTGGGGCCAGGCGCCGTGGGCATGGGGTCAGAGCCCAGGTTCGACGCCCCCGTCATCACCGGGCTCGCCGTCCCCGGCGGCCCCCGCCCCGGCCACCGGTGACCCGGGCCGGTCAGGCTCGCCGGTGGCCGGCTGGTACGCCGATCCGGGCGGCTCAGGCCAGAGACGGTACTGGGATGGGCGGTCCTGGACGGCCGAGCTGCGACCCTGAGCCTCAGGCTGGCCGGCCGCCGGACAGCCTGGCCCGGCCGCCGGAGTGGCGCTCAGGGGCCGCCGGTCACCTGGTAGGTGACCTGGCCGCCCCCCGTCTCGGTCACCTCGACGCGGAGCGGGCCCCCCTTGGTCCGCAGCAGGTGGCACACAAAAAGGTGGCCAGCGGCCACCGGCTCGTTGTTTGGGCACTCCACCGGCGGCGGGCTCTCCAGCTGATGGTTGTTCTGGTAGTTCTGGGCGATCAGGGTGCCGACATGGGCGCCGTCGAGGCGGGTCGGGCTGGCGTGGGACAGGCCGCCGGCGGAGGCGAACGCCCCGCCGGCCAGCAGCACCGCCAAGGCGATGAGACCGGGGATGAAGTAGCCTCGCTTGCCCCTGCCGGCATACCCGCACGCCGAGGTTCGCCCCGTCGCCGCCGCCCCCGGGAACGGGCACGCCGAGTCATCGGCCGCGGCCGGCCCCGGGTAGGGGCAGCCGGCGGCAGCATGCATCGACGCCGGCGCGGGCCTCGCGGACGGGCCGGGTGCTGCCCCGGCGTTCTCCGAGGCGTCGAGATCGCTCATCGACGCTCAGCGTAGGTTCCCGTCACGGCGTCCGGGAGGCGACTCCAGCCGCTACCGCCGACCACCTGCCAGACTGGCCGTCGGAGGTAGACCATGTTGACCGATGAGGATCGCACCACCCGGCTCCAGGCACTCAATGAGCTGCTCGACTTGATTCGCCCTGCGGTGCAATCCGACGGCGGCGATCTGGTCCTGGTCAGTGCTGACGTGGAGAGCGGCGAGATCGAGGTCCAGCTGCAGGGCGCCTGCAGCTCGTGCGCCATCAGCTCGTCCACCCTGCAGGCCGGTGTGGAACGGATCCTCCACGACCGCCTGGACTGGGTGACCGAGGTCCGGGGGAGCCTGGACGAGAGCATCGACATGCAGACCAGCGCCTCCATGGGTCGGGGCAGCTACACGCCGGGCTTCTGAGCCCAGGCTTCCCGACCCGAGTCAGGGCTGGAGGATGGCGGTCAGCAACCCGATGAGCAGGGCCAGGATGCCGACGGCGCGCCCGAGGGTCACGACCAGGCTGGCCGCTCTCGGGGTTGGGTCGTCACGTCGCTCTCGACGATCCCGGCGCTGGCTGACCACCAGTGCGGCCCCGCCGACCAGCACCAGGAGCAGCCCGACGATGATGGCCGCGGCCCCGCTGCTGCCTCCGGCGGGACAACCGATGCAGTGGCTGTCAGAGGCGGACAGACCGGCAGATCGGGCACCCTCCATGATCGCTCTCAGGCTATCTGGAGGCGATCGGCGCGCTGGGCGGCGGGCGCGGCGGGCGTCCTCAGCGCCTTGATATCACCCCAGAAGAAGGGGAAGGCGACGCCCATGACCAGCGCGAACACGGCCAGCGAGATCGGCTCGTGGCAGGTCACGAAGGTGGTGGGTGACACCTTGAAGACCATGAAGCCGGTCACGCAGGCGGTGAGGAGCTGCTCGAAGCCCCACAGGGCCGAGCCGGCTCGGCACAGGCGCAGCGCCCGCCGGTCGCCCAGGTCCACCCAGGAGGAAGGCAGGAAGTCGGCGGCGATCCGGGCGACGAGGGGCTTGGTGGTGAACGCCGAGGCCCCGAACAACAGCCCCATTCCGGCCGTCACGATGTCGGGACCGAGGAAGAACGCCCTGGTGGAGTTCATGGCGACGGCCACCACCGTCCGCAGCACCAGCGAGATGGCGGCGATGACCAAGAGCCCGGTGATCCGGCGCCCGACGATCAGGCGCAGCCCGAGGCAGGTCCCGGTCCACGCGAAGGCCAGCCCGAGCGCCCCGAGCATCCCCCACACGGCGTGACCGGCCAGGAAGGCGGCCGACGGACCGACGATCCCTTCGAGGACGTGGGGGATGGCCCGGCGGAGAAGCCGGACTGCTGGGAGGAGGAAGGTCAGGGGGGAAAGCCTCGGGGGTGCCGTGGTGGTCGCAGCGGCGACCGAGACGTGGGACCGTAGCGGGAATGGCTGAGCAGGAGAAGTCGCCGCTTCCCGCCGCGGTCAGCGACCACGTGGCCAGGTACCTGGACCGCCTGGACCGGGACCTGCCGGGTGTCCTTGTCGGCTGTTACGTGGTCGGTTCGCTGGCCCTGGGTGACTTCTCCGATCGGGTGAGCAACATCGACCTGGTGGCGGTGGCCGATCGGACCTGGGATCCGGACCAGCTGCGGGTGGCGGGCGCCGCCGCCGACCTGCTGCGTCTCGGTGGGCATCGCCCGTCGGTTGCCCACGTGTCCTGGATCGAACTGGCCCGTGAGCCACCCGCCGAGATCGCCGCCAGCCCGCCTGAGCGGGGAGGCGTCGATCCGTTCTCGCGCGACGTGCTCTACGGCGCTCCCACCCTCCGGGGGCCGAGTCGGCCCCAGATCGGCCAGCGGGACGGGGCGATCGAGGCGTGGGCCGGCACCATCCTACGGGGCCGGTGGGCCCCCTGGGCGGCAGCGGCTCACCGACGGCCGGGCAAGGTGTGGATGAAGCGAGCGTTGGCCGATCCCGTCTTGGAGGTGGCCCAGCTCCACGCCGCGTCCCGCGGCGACGTGTGGTCCAAGTCGCAGGCGGCCCGGACGCTGATCGCCGAGCTGCCGTCGGGAGGGGGGCGCAAGGTCCTGACCGAGGCCCTCTCCTTCCGGGAGGGATCGACCAGCTCCATGTACTGGGGGCCGGTCGAGCGTAAGAAGGACGCCGTCACCCTCGTCGCCGAGCTCTCCGGGCTCAGCAGTCAAGCAGGAGGCGCTCGAGCACCCGGGCTCCGAACTCCAGGGCCTCGGTCGGGACCCGCTCGTCGACCCCGTGGAACAGGGCGCTGAAGTCCAGGTCGGCCGGTAGCTTCAGCGGGGTGAACCCGAAGTTGCGGATGCCCAGCTGCTGAAACGATTTTGCATCGGTGCCTCCCGACAACATGTACGGCAACGTCCGGGCCTCGGGGTCCTCAGCGAGGATGGCGGCCGTCATCTTGTCGACCAGCGCCCCGTCGAAGCTGGTCTCGACCGGCGGCAAGCCGTCCCACTCGGCGTCGATGCCGGGACCGAGCAACTCGAGGACCTCCCGTTCGAACGCCTCCTCTCGACCGGGCAACATCCGGCCGTCGACGCTGGCGGTGGCGACGGAGGGCACCACGTTCGCCTTGTAGCCAGCCTGGAACATGGTGACGTTGGCGGTGTCGCGCAGGGTGGCGCCGATCATGCGGGCCAGGTTGCCGAGCCGGGCGACCGCCGCCTCGGGGTCGTCCTCGTCAAAGGCGACGCCGGTGATGTCGCCGAAACCGGCGAGGAGCTCACGGACCGGGTCGGTCAGGATCAACGGGAAGCGGTGCTCACCGAGTCGGCTCACCGCCGCCGCCATGCGGGCCACGGCATTGTCGGTGTTGATCATGGAGCCGTGGCCGGCCGTGCCCTCCGCCCGGAGCCGCAGCCATCGGATCCCCTTCTCCGCCGTCTCGATCAGGTAGGCCCGCACCCCGTCGCCCAGGGTGACAGAGAACCCGCCCACCTCGCTGATCGCCTCCGTGGCGCCCTCGAAGAGCTCCGGCCGGTTCTCGACCAACCACCTGGCCCCGAAGAAGCCGCCGGCCTCCTCGTCGGCCACGTACGCGAAGATCAGGTCGCGGGGCGGCACGGTGCCGTTCCGCTTGAACTGGCGGGCCAGGGCCACGCTGGTGGCGACCATGTGCTTCATGTCAATCGCCCCCCGGCCCCACAGGTAGCCGTCGGTGACCTCGCCGGAGAAGGGGTGGACCGACCACTCCGAGGCGTCGGCGGGAACCACATCCAGGTGTCCGTGGACCAGCAACGCCCCCCGAGCCGGGTCCGCCCCGGGCAGGCGGGCGACCACGTTGCCCCTGCGCTTCGCCCCCGACTCGACGTAGGTGGTGTCATAGCCGACCTCGTCGAGCTTGGCCGCCACCCATTCGGCCGCCTCCCGCTCGCCCACCAGGGTGGTCGGGTCGCCGGTGTTGGTGGTGTCGATGCGGATCAGCTCGTGGGCCAGGGTGACCACCTCGTCGGTGGCAGCGATCCGCTTCTGGTCTCGATCGGTCACCATTGGAGCGTACGACGTCAGACCCGGTCCTGATAGGTTCGCCCAGTGACCGCGTCGGCGCCGCAGGTGACGCCCGGGGCGGCCGAGCGGTGACCACCCGGGCATCGCCTGCTGAGCGCACCGTGCTGATCACCGGGGCCAACTCCGGCATTGGCCTGGCGACGGCCCTGGCCCTGGCCCGGCGCGGCTTGCGGTCGGTGGGGTCGGTCCGTTCCGCGGCCAAGGCTGACATGGTCAAGGAGGCCGCCGCCGAGGCCGGCGTCGAGGTGGAGACGGTGCTCCTCGACGTCACCGACGCCGACCAGTGTGAGGCGGTGGTGGACGCGCTGCGGCCCTGGGGCCTGGTCAACAACGCCGGCTATGGGCAGACGGGTGCCATCGAGGACGTCGATGATGACGAGGCCCAGCGACTCATGGCCACCATGGTCATGGCCCCCATGCGGTTGTGCCGGCTGGCCCTCCCCCACATGCGGGCTCGCACCGACGGGCGGATCGTCAACATGTCGTCGATCTTCGGGGTGACGTCGGGACCCCTGATCGGCTGGTACGCGGGCGCCAAGCACGCCCTCGAGGCCCTCACGGACGCCCTGCGCATGGAGGTGGCCTCCTCCGGGGTTCGAGTCAGCCTGGTCGAGCCCGGGGGGATCAAGACCAACATCTGGGATGACGTGGCCGCCGACCTGGAACGCAGGGCCGGCTCCCGCTTCGACGACTCCTACCGGCGGTCGCTGTCGGGAACCAGGCTGGCCCAGGCGATCATGGGCGACCCCGATCAGGTGGCGGCGGTCGTCGTTCGGGCGATCACCACCCGGATCCCCCGCGAGCGGTACCTGGTCGGCTTGGACGCCCAGGCCCTCTCGGTCGTCTCCCGCCTCACGCCGACCGTCGTGAGCGACACCGTCACCAAACTCGGCCTCGGTCTCTGACGGGGCGGGAGGCGGCGACCACTAAGCGTACCGGCAGGCCACTCCGGGTACGACTCAGGCGCGCACGCGATGGAGGTGCCCATGCCCCGACAATCAGACGAGCCGAAGGAGGCCTCTCAGGGCGGCGACCCGTTGGGTGAGAGGCAGGAGGAGCTCAACGAGTCGGTGGCCACCGGAGAGGACGGAGTCGACGGCGAGATCGCCATCATGGATTCGTTCCCCGCCGGCGATCCGCCCGCCACCTACTGAGGCGGATCATCAGCTCGAAGTCCAACACCTGATCCCCGTGCCCTACGGTTCGGTGATGGCGAAAGAGGACCCCACCGAGCCGGCTGTAGCCCAGCAGGACACGGAGCGCACCTTCGATCGGCTGGTGGACGAGGGCGAGCAGCGTCTCGGCCGCTCGTGGTCCGGGCTGGTGGCCACGGGTATCCTCGGCGGACTGGACGTCGGGATCGGCGTGTTTGCCCTACTGCTGGTCGAGAACGCCACCGAGAGCAAGATGCTGGCGGGACTGGCCTTTTCGATTGGCTTCATCGCCTTGGCCCTGGCTCGCAGCGAGCTGTTCACCGAGGACTTCCTCGTCCCCATCGCCGCGGTCGTCACCAAGGCGAGCTCTCCACTGGCCCTGGCTCGGTTGTGGGGAGTCACCATCGTGACCAACCTGGCCGGCGGGTGGGTGATCACCGGGATCATCATCGCCGGCTTTCCCTCACTGCGCTCGACCGCGGTCAAGGCAGCGACGTTCTACATCGGCCTGGGGATCACCTGGCGAGCGTTGGCGCTGGCCATCCTGGGCGGCTTCGTCATCACCTTGATGACCCACATGCAGCACGCCACGGAGTCCGACGGCGTCCGCCTGGTTCCGGCCACCGTCATGGGCTTCCTTCTCGGCGCCGGCCAGCTCAATCACGCCATCGTCGCCTCCCTGCTGTGCTTCGCCGCACTGCACTCCGGGGCTCCATTCGGCTACGCAGACTGGTTCGGGCTGGTGGCCTTTGCCGTCGTCGGCAACGTGATCGGCGGTGTCGGCCTGGTCACCGTCTTGCGGCTGTTCCAGGTGCCCCACAAGATCTCGGCAGAGCGCCGAGGCAACTCCGCATCACCGTAGGACGGGGACGCCGGGAGCGGATTCGTTTCCCATCGGCGGAGAGAGGGGAAAACCCGTCCATCATGGACGCTCTCTCACTGCTCACTGCCGACCACAACGAAGTTGAAAAGCACTTCAAGGATTTCGAGAAAGCCGGGGACCGGGCCTACGCCACCAAAGGCAAGGCGGTCGACGCCATGATCGGAGGGCTCTCGGTCCATGCCGTCATCGAGGAGCTCATCTTCTATCCGGCGGCCCGGCGAGCCTCGACGAACAGCACCGCCATGGTCCTCGAGTCCCTCGAGGAGCACCACATCGTCAAGTGGGTGCTCTCCGAGCTGGTCGACATGAAGCCGACCGACGAACGGTTTGACGCCAAGGTGACGGTGCTCATCGAGAATGTCCGCCATCACGTCAAGGAAGAGGAGCAAGATCTCTTCCCGAAGATCCGGGATGCCCTCAGCGAGGAGCATCTGGCGGAGCTGGGTGAGCAGCTCGAGGCGGCCAAGAAAATCGCCCCCACCCGGCCCCATCCCCGTTCGCCCGATACGCCTCCCGGCAACCTGTTCGCCGGTCTGGTGGCGGGCGGGGCCGACAAGGCCCGGGACATCCTCAAGGCGGTCATCCCCAAGGGCTGACGACGTCCCGGGCCCGAGCCGGCAGGTCGGCTCCGCGCCGCACCGCTCGGTGTCTATCCTTCCAGGGCCTCGACGAGCCGTAGGACGCGATCGAGCATCGTCGGGCTGGGATAGCGGTCCCGCTCCAAGGCGTCGAGTAGCAGCCCGACGTATTCGGCGGCGGCCTCCCGGTCAGCGACGTGCTCCTCCACGCGATTCATCATCGAGACGCTCGGATACTGGGCCGAGGCCACCTGGTCCAGCAGCACTTGCATTGATCGGCTGCGGAGGTCGTCGCTCATCTGTGTCTCCTTGCGTTCGATGTACCCGACGTGGATAACGGGCACGCCTACGGTCATGATCACCCTCGGCCGTTCACCGCTGAACGTTGGGACGGGGTGCGGTTGGACCCATTGGGGGAGGACGCTTCGGAGGCGCGGCGCGCCTGGCTCGAGGCCTGCCTCGCACCGGTCGTCTGCCTTCGGGCTGGTGCCCGCGAGACGGATGAGCCTTTCCGGGTGGGAGCTGAGCTCCTACCCGAGCTGTTGGTCTTGCTCGGCACGGAGGCTTCGCTCGGCGAGGCCTTCCTTCTGGACGCCGTCTCCTTGGCCGACCCGCGACCCTTAGCCGGTGCAGCCCGCTTCGCCGCCCCGCCACTCTTCGCCGCCCCGCCACTCTTCGCCGCCCCGCCACTCTTCGCCGCCGCAGCCTTCTTCGCCGGTTTCCTACTCTTGGCCGGCGCAACCGCCTTGGTGGTGGCGCCCTGCTTTCTCGCCGGTGTCGCCTGCTTGGTGGCCCCCGTGGGCCTCGCGGGCGCGGCCTGCCTGGAGCCGGCGGCCGGCCTCCTCGCCGCGCCCTTGGAGGTCGCCCCTTGAGAAGGCTTCCCAGGCTTAGCTGAGTCTGAAGGCTTCCCAGGCTTAGCTGAGTCTGAAGGCTTCCCAGGCTTAGCTGAGGCGGCCCCTCGGGCTCCGGCACCTCCCCCGCGCTCGCCCTGGCTTCGGGCGGCGCCATCCTTGCCCGCTCGAGGAGCGCGTTCAGAGCTTCGCCCGGCCTGCATATCGCTGACTTTGCGAAACTCCGACACGGCATCGGCGGCGAAACCGGCGGCACTCATGATCGTCCCGGCGTTGCGCGCCAGCCATACAATGCGGTGCGCCTTTCGGCCTCGGTGCTTCCCGTTGCGGCCTCGAGCGTGACGGCTCCTGAGTGTGCTGCCTGAACCCATCTTCCTGCCTCGTTCCTTGTTTCCGGGAAGCACTTCCGCGACCGAATGTGAGGTCGACTCGATCCGCTGCAGCAGGTCGGGAAGCGTCCTTCCGCCACGAGAGCTTCCGCCCTTGCCCGGGAGCCTGAGCCGCCTCCCTCCCTTTGCGTTTCGTCGTGCTGCCGCCGCCACCAAAGCCGTCGGTCCGGCCGTCATGTGGGATTTGCGCTTTGTCATGGTTCCTGGCCTTTCTGGGGTTCACTGGCCCGCGGGAGAGCGCGCCGGCACCGGCCGGTCACAGCAGGTCCCCGAGCGGACCAAGGTGAAGGTTGAGGTCATCGTCGGTCAGGCCGAACTGCTCCTTCAGATCCGTCATGGTCTCGGACAACCGCATCAACGCCGTCCCCAGCTGCTCTTCTTGTTCGATCGTCAGCGAACCGCGCTCGACCCGGTGCAGCGCCTGACGCTCCATCAGTTGGCGCAACAGCTCGATGACAGTGAGTACCAGCTGCGCCATTCCTTGCTCGATCCGCTCCGGATCGGCGTTCACCCGCCTCGTAGCGCCGGCGCCGGCCCGCGACCGAGTCGCCTGCCCCGGGGGGAGATGCTCAGCCGCCCAGAGCAGCTTGCTGACGGAACGATCGTTGTTGTTGGCGCTCGGCGACAGGACCGCATCCCACGCAGGTGGCGAGTCACGACGCATATGCCCTCCCCTCCCCTACGAAGCTGAAGGGAGCCCACGGTCCAGTAAGCGACATCTCGATCTCAGGATGTCGATCACCTACATCGGTGACCGCCCGCTCGAAGAAGCTCACCTGCGAGACGGAAACCAGGTAGGCAGCCACCATCGTGCCGTCGGCGCCATCCTGCAACGAGGCATCATCGGCATGCGCCGACAGGACGGCATGAATGTCTGTCAGCGGTCCTGGCATCCCGGCATTGGGACGGTCGAGACTCGCCTTCCAGAGGGTTCGCAGATACTGCTGCCCAGATCCGCACGGTTGGGGATGCTCCCCCAGCGGCAAGGGCCGTGGTCTCCGGTCGCGATCGTGGGCAGGAACTTCATCGACAGACGGTACGTGGTCGTGGTCGCCGCTCGGCGCCACCAGATGATCTCGCCCCTGCGGCACACGGGCCCGGACGCTCAGCTCCACCTTGCCTCGCAGTCGAGCCAGCACCGCAGTGAACCAACTCTCTTGGTCGGCCAGGATCTGCCCGACCTTGCCGCCATCGCCCAAGACGGTACCGAACCGGACCGGCGCCACGG
>JALYVP010000080.1 GCA_030853185.1 Actinomycetota bacterium
CCTCCACCGCAGCCCGACCCTGGTTGTGGGGTGAGAATGACCGGCGATGTTGGGTGCTGGGCTCAGGCCTGAGCGTCGGCGACCGGTTCCCAGGCGGCCAACCGGTCGAGCAGGCGGGTCACCGAGGAGTCGGCGAGCACCAGGGCCCGGTTGGCCCGCTTGACGAACCCCTCGGCCACGGCATGATCGAAGAAGCCCAGAAGCTGGGTCCAGTACCCGGCCACATCCAGCAGGCCGCAGGGCTTGGCCTGGATCCCGAGCTGGCTCCAGGTCAGAACCTCGGCGAACTCCTCGAGGGTGCCGAACCCGCCGGGCAGGGCCACGAACCCGTCGGCCAGTTTGGCCATGAGGGCCTTGCGCTCGTGCATGGACCCCACGACCCGGAGGTCCTCCAGGCGCCGGTGGGGAACCTCGTTGGCCACCAGGGCCTCAGGGATCACCCCCGTCACCGCACCGCCGCCCCGGATGACCTCGTCGGCCATGACTCCCATCAGCCCGAGCCCGCTGCCCCCGAAGACCAGGCCGATGTCCCTCGCCACCAGAGCCTGCCCCAGCTCCACCGCCGCGCCGCGGTAAGCCGGCTGGTGCCCGGCGCTCGACCCGCAGAACACGCACAGACGGCGGAGACCGCTCAGGCGGTGCCCGCCTTCTTCGGGCGGCGGCGGAAGAAGCGCACCGGGTCGTACTTGACGTCCGCGACCCGTTCCTTCATGGGGATGATGCCGTTGTCGGTGATCTTGATGTGCTCGGGGCACACCTCGGTGCAGCACTTGGTGATGTTGCACAGCCCGAGACCCTGCGCCTCCTGGGTCAGCTTGCGCCGGTCGAGGTCGTCGTTGGGGTGCATCTCCAGCTCCGCGTAGCGGATGAAGAAGCGGGGACCGGCGAAGGCCTCCTTGTTCTCCTCGTGGTCCCGGATGACATGGCAGGTGTCCTGGCACAAGAAGCACTCGATGCACTTGCGGAACTCCTGGGACCGCTCGACGTCGACCTGGGCCATGCGGAACGGTGCCGTCGGTTGCTCGGCGGTCGGCGTGAACGCCGGGACCTGGGCGGCCTTGCGGTAGTTGTACGACACGTCGGTGACCAGGTCCTTGATCACCGGGAAGGTCCGCAGGGGGGTGATGGTGATGGGCTGGCCCTGCTCGAAGGTGGACAGGCGGGCCAGGCACATGAGCCGGGGCTTGCCGTTGATCTCCGCCGAGCACGACCCGCACTTGCCGGCCTTGCAGTTCCAGCGCACGGCCATGTCGCCGGCCTCCTGGGCCTGGAGGTGGTGCACGGCGTCGAGCACGACCTCGCCGTCCTCGACCGGCACGGAGTACTCCTTGAGCTCCCCGCCGGAGGCGTCGCCTCGCCAGATGTTGAGCCTCAGGTCGTAGGTCACTGCTGCGCCTCCACGATCTCGGTCAGGTCCGGTGGCATCACCGGCAGGGGCTGGGTTCGGATGGCCACCCGAAGGTTGTCGTCGAGGGAGACGATCACGTTGAGCTTGGCCCAGTGGTCGTCGGTCATCGGATAGTCGTCGCGGGTGTGGCCGCCCCGGCTCTCCTTGCGCTCCATGGCCGCCTTGGCCACGGCCTCGGAGACGAGGAGCATGTTGCGCAGGTCCAGGGCCAGGTGCCAGCCCGGGTTGTACTGGCGGTGCCCCTCGACCGAGATGTGGTCGATGCGCCTGGCCAGCTCCATCACCGCGTCGAGGGCTTTTTGCATCTCGGCCTCGGTGCGGATGATGCCCACCAGGTCCTGCATCGTCGCCTGGAGGGTCTGGTGGAGGGCGTAGGCATTTTCCTCGCCCTCGTTGTCGAACGGAGCCAGCGCAGCTATCGACGACAGACCGACGTCCTCGTCGTGAACCTTCGGTCGGTTCTGGCCGAGGCCCGGCGCCCCAAGGTCTGCGGCGTAGGCGGCGGCATGCTCGCCGGCCCGCTTGCCGAACACCAGGAGATCGCCCAGGGAGTTGCCCCCCAGCCGGTTGGAGCCGTGCATGCCCCCAGCGACCTCACCGGCGGCGTACAGCCCGTCGACCACCGACTTGGCGGAGTCCGGGTTGACCTCCACCCCACCCATGACGTAGTGGCAGGTGGGACCGACCTCCATGGGCTCGGCGGTGATGTCAACCTCGGCCAGCTCCTTGAACTGGGCGTACATCGACGGAAGCCGCTTTTGGATGTACTCGGGGCTGCGCCGGCTGGCGATGTCGAGGAACACCCCGCCGTGTGGCGATCCGCGCCCCTCCTTGATCTCGTTGTTGATGGCCCGGGCCACCTCGTCGCGGGGCAGCAGCTCGGGCGGCCGGCGGTTGTTGCGCTTGTCGTCGTACCAGCGGTCCGCTTCCGCCTCGCTGTCGGAGGTCTCGGACTTGAAGAACTCCGGGATGTAGTTGAACATGAACCGCTCGCCGTCCGAGTTTCGCAGCACGCCGCCATCGCCGCGGACCGATTCGGTGACGAGGATGCCTCGCACGGACGGAGGCCAGACCATGCCGGTGGGGTGGAACTGGACGAACTCCATGTTGACCAGGCTGGCCCCGGCCCGCATGGCCAGGGCGTGGCCGTCGCCGGTGTACTCCCAGGAGTTGGAGGTCACCTTCCACGACTTGCCTATCCCCCCGGTGGCCAGCACCACCGACGGCGCCGAGAAGACGATGAACCGGCCCGACTCCCGCCAGTACCCGAAGGCCCCGGCCATCCGGTCGCCGTCTTTGAGCAGATCGGTGACGGTGCACTCCATGAACACGTCGACACCGAGGCTGACGGTTCGCTGCTGCAGGGTCCGGATCATCTCCAGCCCGGTGCGGTCGCCGACGTGGGCCAGGCGGGCGTAGCGGTGGCCGCCGAAGTCCCGCTGGCTGATCAGACCTTCCGGCGTCCGGTCGAACAGGGCGCCCCACTGTTCGAGCTCCCAGACCCGCTCGGGTGCCTCCTGGGCGTGGAGCTGGGCCATGCGCCAGTGGTTGAGGAGCTTGCCGCCGCGCATGGTGTCACGGAAGTGAACCTTCCAGTTGTCCTCGGAGTAGACGTTGCCCATCGACGCGGCGATGCCGCCTTCGGCCATGACCGTGTGGGCCTTGCCGAGGAGGCTCTTGCAGATCACCGCGGTGCGGGCCCCGGCTTCGTGGGCGGCGATGGCGGCCCGCAGGCCGGCGCCTCCGGCACCGATGACGATGACGTCGTAGTCATGATGTTCGTACGTGGAGTGCTCGTGATCGGCCATCACACCCACCCTCCGTGGATCGTGCCGCTGGCCACCAGGCGGACATACAGGTCGGTGAGGCCCACGAAGATCAGGCTGCACCAGGCCAGCTCCATGTGGCGCCGGTTGAGCTTGGTCACCACGCCCCAGAACTTGAAGCGGATCGGATGTTTGGAGAAGTGCTTGAGCCGGCCCCCGACGATGTGGCGGCAGGAGTGGCAGGACAGGCTGTAGAGCCACAGCAGGATGGCGTTGATCACCAGCACTGCGGTGCCGACGCCCACATGGCCCCACGTGCCATCGTGGTTCTGAAAGCCGAGGACGGCGTCGTAGCTCAGGATCACGTTGAGGATGAGCCCGAAGTAGAAGAAGTACCGGTGCACGTTCTGCAGGATCAGCGGGAAGCGGGTCTCGCCGCTGTAGTGCTTGCGGGGCTCGGCCACGGCGCAACCCGGGGGGGACAGCAGCAACGAGCGGTAGTACGCCTTGCGGTAGTAGTAGCAGGTCATCCGGAAGCCGAGCGGGAAGATCAGGACGAGGATGGCCGGGGAGATCGGCCACCACGTGCCGATGATGCCGACGTTGGGCACGTGCAGGCCGTGGACGGCCCCGGCGCGGGCGGAGTTGCAGACGCTGGCGATGCACGGTGAGTAGAACGGCGAGAGGTAGGGCTTGAAGTAGTAGTTGGCGTTCTGGAACGCGGCCCACGTGGAGTAGGCGATGAAGGCCAGGAGCACGGTCGCGGAGATGCTCGGCTGCACCCACCAACGGTCCCTGCGGAGGGTCCTTTGGGGAATGGCCGCCCGGTCGGAGGCTCCGGTCAGGGGGGCTTGAGTCGTCGGTGCTGCCATGCGTCTCTCCACTCCCGGGCCAGCGCCGTGCCGGCTACGCCGGGTCACCCTACGAGGCTCCCCGGTCAAAGAGAAAGGGTGTCTTCGCTCTGGCCATCAGAGGCATCACCTATAGGGTCGGGTCGTGCAACTCCACCAGCTGCGCTACGTGGTGAGCGTGGCCGAGGAGGGAGGCTTCACCCGGGCCGCCGACAAGCTGCGGGTGGCCCAGCCGTCGGTCAGCGCCGCCGTGCGCGCCCTGGAGCGAGAGTTGGGCATCGAGCTGTTCCACCGTTCCGGAGGGGGGGTCAGCCCGACGCCCGCCGGCGACGCCCTCCTGCCCTGGGCCCGCCAGGTCCTGGCCGACTGCGAGGCGGGGCGGGCCGCGGTCACCGATCTCATGGAGCTGCGCCGGGGCCGCCTGTCTCTCGGTGCCACCCCGACGCTGACCACGGTGCTGCTGGCCCCTGTCCTGGCCGAGTTCCACCGGCGCTACCCGGGGTTGGACGTGTCGTTGAGCGAGGGCGGCTCCCGCCACCTGGTCACCGCCCTCGAACGCGGCGAGCTGGACCTGGCGGTCGTCATCCTCCCGATCCACCACTCGTGGGTCCGGACCGAGGCGTTGGGGGACGAGGAGCTGGTGCTGGCCGTTCCCCACGACCATCCCCTGGCCGGGGAGACCTCGGTGGGAGTGGCCGACCTCGAGAACCTCCCGCTGGTCATGTTCCGGGACGGCTACGACCTGCGCGAGGCCACGCTGGCCGTGTGCCGCAGCGCCGGCTTCGCCCCGAAGTTCGCGGTGGAGGGCCTGGAGATGGACGGCGTCCTGGCTCTCGCCGCCGCCGGCCTGGGAGGCGCCGTGGTGCCCGCATCGGTCGCCGGTCTGGCCGCCGACCTGGTGGCGATCCCGTTTCGTGACGCCGACCTGCGCCGCACCATCGGGCTGGCGTACCGCCACGACCGGACGCCCCCGCCGGCGGCGCGCGCCTTCGCCGACGCCCTCCGGGCCGGCATAGCCCCGCCCGTCGCCTGACCGCGGTCCTACCCCTCCCTCATGCCGAGGGGTCGCGTGGCGGGGAAGTACGGCGGGGTGGCTTCAGCCTCCGCCCTCGATGCGGAAACCAACCTTCAGGTACACCTGGAAATGGGCCACCTCGCCGTTCTCGATGTGGCCGCGGGTCTGGGTGACCTCGAACCAGTTGAGGTGCTCGATCGTCTCGCTGGCCCGCTTCACCCCGTTCTTGATGGCCTCGGCGATGCTGACCGGCGAGGTGCCGACGATCTCGATGACCCGATAGGTGTTGTCACTCATGACGCTCCTTGCAATCCAAGAGCTGCGTGGATCCGTGCCGGGGAGGGGAAGCGGTTGCGCAACGTGAAGGCGTAGCTCGCCGTAGACGAAGGCCCCCAGGTGCTCCACGTCGGTCCACGCCGACAGGTTGACGATGACCCGACGCTACCGCCCGTGTCCCAGGTGAACGCCTGGCGTCATTCGCCGGATCAAGAGCAGCCACGAAGTCGGCAAGGACCGGATCGTCGAGTGGCGCAACCAGCCGAGCGACGTTCACCTGGGCGAGCTCGAACGTCATGACGGCAGTATGCACTACGGTGATCGGTCACGGGAGCTCGGAGAGACCGGGCTGAGAGGGAGTCTGGGTCACCCGACCCGATTGGCTCCGACCGTTTGCACCTGGTCCGGGTAATGCCGGCGAAGGGAGAAACCATGACGTCATCGAATGCCCGCCGCGTCCACATCGACGGCAGCCGGCCCGACCTGCGGGTGCCCTTCCGTGAGGTCGATCTCCACGACTCTCCGGACGGGGCGGCCAACCCCCCGGTCCGCCTGTACGACACCGGCGGCCCCGGATCCGACCCCGAAACCGGCCTGGACCGGCTGCGAACGTCGTGGATCGAGCAGCGGGCCGACACGGAGTCCTACCAGGGCCGGCCTGGGTCGCGTCGCGACGACGGCCGGGCCGCACTGCGCTCCGCCGGTTCCTCGACCCCCTTCGAAGGCCACCGCCCGCCGCCGAGGAGGGCCAGGGCCGGGTCCACCGTCACCCAGCTGCACTACGCCCGCCGGGGCGAGATCACCCCGGAGATGGAGTTCGCGGCCATCCGGGAGGGCGCCGAGCCGGAGCGGGTCCGCGCCGCTATCGCCGCCGGGCGGGCCATCCTCCCGGCCAACGTCAACCACCCGGAGTCCGAGCCCATGGTCATCGGGCGGGACTTCCTCGTGAAGGTGAACGCCAACATCGGCAACTCGGCGGTGTCGTCGAGTGTCGCCGAGGAAGTCGAGAAGTTGGCCTGGGCGACCCGGTGGGGGGCGGACACGGTGATGGACCTCTCCACCGGCCGGGACATCCACACGACCAGGGAATGGATCGTGCGCAACTCACCGGTCCCCATCGGGACGGTGCCGATCTACCAGGCGCTCGAGAAGGTCGATGGGGTGGCCGACGCCCTGACCTGGGAGGTCTACCGGGATGTCCTCATCGAACAGGCGGAGCAGGGCGTCGACTACGTCACCATCCACGCCGGCGTCCTGCGCCGGTACGTGCCCCTCACCGCCCGGCGCCGGACCGGCATCGTCAGCCGGGGCGGGTCGATCCTGGCGGCCTGGTGCCTGGCGCAGGGTCAGGAGAACTTCCTCTACACCCACTTCGAGGAGATCTGTCAGATCATGGCCGCCTACGACGTCGCCTTCTCGCTCGGCGACGGGCTCCGGCCGGGATCGATCGCCGACGCCAACGACGAGGCTCAGCTCGCCGAGCTGCAGACCCTGGGCGAGCTCACCGAGGTGGCCTGGCGCCACGATGTGCAGGTCATGATCGAGGGGCCCGGCCATGTCCCCATGCACAAGATCCGCTACAACGTGGACCTCCAGCAGCGGCTGTGCCACGACGCCCCTTTCTACACACTGGGCCCGCTCACCACGGACGTGGCGCCGGGCTATGACCACATCACCTCCGCCATCGGCGCGGCGATGATCGGCTGGTACGGCACGGCCATGCTCTGTTACGTCACCCCCAAGGAGCATCTCGGCCTCCCCAACCGCGATGACGTCAAGGCCGGCATGATCGCCTACAAGATCGCCGCTCACGCCGCCGATCTGGCCAAGGGCCACCCCCGGGCCCAGGAGTGGGACGACGCCCTCTCCGCCGCCCGTTTCGAGTTCCGGTGGGAGGACCAGTTCGAGCTGTCGATGGATCCCGAGACGGCCCGGTCGTTCCACGACGAGGAGCTTCCTGCCGCTCCGGCCAAGAACGCCCACTTCTGCTCGATGTGCGGCCCGAAGTTCTGCTCCATGCGTATCAGCCAGGACATCCGGGACCAGGCCGCCCGGTAGCCGCGCGGGGGAGCGAGACTGGCCGGGTGCTCGACGTCGCCCGCGACCTCCCCGTCCCCCCCGCCGTCGTATGGGGGGCCCTTGATCGACACGGCCGCCTGGGCGCAGTGGGGGCCCTCCGTTCGTGGCGCCGCCCTCGACCACGACGGGACCGTCCTGGGAGCGGTCTCCACCGGCCGGGTTCTGACCGCCTTCGGGGTGTGGCTGCCCTTCCGGGTCACCGACTGGGAGCCGGGGCGGCGGTCTGAGGGTCATACTTGGACATGGCCCACGTCTACCCCCACATCGACGAACGGCTGCAAGCCTGGATGGTCGACCAGCCCGTGTTCTTCGTGGCCACCGCCCCCGACGACCCCGAGGGTCTGCTCAACTGCTCACCGAAGGGCAACCGCCGGGAGTTCGCCGTCATCGACGATCACACCGTGGCCTACCTGGACCAGACCGGCAGCGGGGTGGAGACGGTGGCCCACCTGCGGGACAACGGGCGCATCGTCGTCATGTTCTGTGCCTTCACCGGGCCGCCCCGCATCGTCCGGTTGCACGGTCACGGCCACGCCGTCTTCCCCGGCGACGACCGGTTCGCGGTTGCGGCCGCCGCGTTTCCGGGGGCCGAGGAGGTAGGGGTGCGCTCGGTGGTCGTCGTCGACGTCACCCGGATCGCCGACTCGTGTGGCTACGGCGTCCCATTCATGACCTTCGACGAGCACCGTGCCACCATGGACCAGTGGTCGGCGAGGAAAGGCCCGGAAGGGATCTACGAGTACTGGGAGGAGAAGAACCGCGTCAGCATCGACGGCCTCGACGGCCTGCCACTCCCGTCCTGAGCTCTTCCGCCCCTTGCAGGCCGTAGCGTGGAGCAATGACCGCAGAGACCACACTCCGGGGCCGCACCGTCGGGGTGACCGCCGATCGGAGGGGAGACGACCAGGCGGTCATGTGGCGCCGGTTGGGGGCCGAGGTCATCCGCGGCGCCGCCATCCGGTCCGAACCCGTCGTCGACCAGCGGCAGCTACGGACGGTCGTGGCCGGCCTGATCGCCGACCCACCCCAGTGGCTGGTCGCCAACACCGGCTACGGCATGCGGGCCCTGTTCGCAGTGGTCGAGGAGTGGGGGGAGGCGGAGGGCCTTCGGGCGGCGCTGGGCCGGGGCCGGGTGGTGGCCCGGGGCCCCAAGGCGGCCGGCGCCGTGCGGTCGATGGGGCTGGAGCTGGCGTGGCGTTCTCCGTCCGAGCAGCTGACCGACGTGGCCGACCACCTCATCGGTGAGGGCATCGCCGGAGCGAGGGTCGCTTTCCAGCTGCACGGCGACGACGCCGCCGAGTTCACCTCCGCGCTCGAAGCCGCCGGAGCCGAGGTCCTTGCCCTGCCGATCTACCGCTGGACCCGGCCAGGTGACGACGAGCCCGCCCTGGCCCTGATCGATGCCTGCTGCGGCGGTCGGGTCGACGCCCTGACGTTCACGTCGGCGCCGGGCGTCCACAACTTCATGGCCGTGGCCGAGGGCGCCGGGCGCAGCGGCGAGCTGGTCGACGCCGCCGGCGCCATGGTCATCGGCTGCGTCGGCCCGGTGTGTGCGGGCGCCGCCGCCGAGGAGGGCTTCAAGAACCTGGTCGTGCCCGACGCCTGGAGGTTGGGCTCGCTGGTCCGGGTCGTGGCCGACGCCCTGGTGGCCCGCTGAAGTGGGTCCCTGAACGGCGCTGGCCCGCCTACCCTGCCCGGGCGAGGAGGTGGCGGGCTGGCGCGGGCAGGCTGACCGAGCGCAGCCACACGGCGACGAATGATCGACCCAGCTCCACGCCCTCGGTCTCGACCACCACCAGACGCCGGGCGGCGGTGTCGTCGGCCACGGCCAGGGAGCTGAGGACCGCCGGTCCCTCGCCGCGCCGGGCGGCACCCAGGATGGCGGCCGTCGACCCCAGCTCCAGGTGGGTCCTGACCCCACCCCACTCGGCCAGGGCCCCCTCGAGCACCTGGCGGGTCCCGGAGGTGGGCTCCCGAACGACCAGCTCGGCGGCGGCCAGCTCCGACCCGCCCAGGGGGCGCCGCCGGCGGGCCCACGGGTGTTCGGGAGCGACGACCACGACCAGGCGGTCCCGTCCGACCCGGCGGGTGTCGAGGCCCCGCCCGTCGCCCACCGGGCCCTCCACGAACCCCAGGTCGGCGGCGCCGCGCCGGACCAGGTCGACCACGTTGGTGGAGTTCGTCACCTCCAGGGCCACGGTCACGTCCGGAAGGTCGTGGCGCAGGGCCACCAACCAGCCCGGCATGAGGTGATCGGAGACGGTCAGCGACGCCGCTACCCGCAGGTGGCCGCCGGCGTGGGCCCGCAGGGCGGTGACGGCGGCCATCATCGTGTGGGTGGCGCCCAGCACCTGGTTGCACCACCCGACGACGCTTTCTCCCGCAGGCGTGAGTCGGGTGCCCGTCGGGCTGCGTTCGAGCAGGCTGATCCCCAGTTGGCGCTCCAGTTGCGTCATCCTCATGCTGACCGCGGGCTGGGATACCCCGTGCCGGTTGGCCGCCTTTCCCAGGCTGCCCAACTCGGCCACCGAGACGAGCAGGTCCAGGGCCATCAGGGCGGGGGTCTCCGGGGGGATCACCAGCCGGAGGCTAGTCCTAAGCGTAGCTTGGGAGATCATCGACCGCTGCGGGGTTGCGCACCGACGCGCCGCTGACCATCATCGGCCTATGCGGCCTCGCTTCGGGTGTCCATGAGCGAGCCGGCCGACCCCACCGACCCTGCCGAACCTCCGGCCCCCCACCGGCGGTGGGTCGACCAGCTGTCGATGCTCCTCGGACCCGACACCGGCCAACGTCTCCGGCGCCCCAAGCCGCTCATCCGGCGCCGGATGCCCTCGGGGCGTGGAGCCATGGAGCAGCCCAACGCCACCGGCGACGACGGCGTGGCCCTGACCCCCACGTTCTGGCTGGCGGTCATCATCACGGGGGTGGCCGCCGGCCTGGCGGGCATGGCCATGATGTACCTCCTCTTCCACGTCCAGCGCCTGGCGTTCGACTACCACCACGGCACCTTCGAGGCCGCCGTGGAGCACAGCTCGTGGTTCCGGCGGATTGCGTCGTTGCTCATCGCCGGGGCCTTCGGGGGCGTGGCCTGGTCCCTGCTCAGCCGTTACACCCCCGGGGAGCGCTCCGAGCTCGACGAGGCCCTGTGGAACGGGGACGGCTCCTTGTCGTTCCGCCGCTGCCTGGGTACGTCGGTGCTCTCCGAGATCGTGATCGGCATGGGCGCATCCCTCGGCAGGGAGGCGGCTCCCAAGCTGCTGGGGGCGGCGTCGGGCAGCGCGGTCGCCGGCCTGGCCCGCCTGACCCCCGCCCAGCGCCGGATGCTGGTGGCGTGCGGGGGCGGGGCCGGGTTGGCCTGTGTCTACAACGTCCCTCTGGGCGGCGCCCTCTTCAGCGTCGAGATCCTCTATGGCAGCATCGCCCTGCCGGCGGTCCTGCCCGCGCTGGTCTGCTCGTTCACGGCCACCGCGGTGGCGTGGCTGTACCTGCCCCAGCACGCCACGTACGCCGACATCCCGGCCCACCCCTTCGTGGGAAGCCAACTGGTGTGGGCCGTGCTCGTCGGTCCGATCATCGGCGTGATCGCGGCCGGCTTCATCCGCCTGATCGGCTGGGTATCGCACCACCGTCAGACGGGATGGAAGGGCGTTGCGGCCCCCGTCATCGCCTTCGGCGTCCTGGCCGTGATCGGCCTCCGCTACCCCCAGCTGTTCGGCAACGGCAAGGACATGGCCCATGACGTGTTCCTGGGCGGAGGGGGCTTCGCTCTCCTCTTCGCGCTGTTCGCTCTCAAGCCGTTCGTGACCTCCCTGTGCATCGGCAGCGGCGCCAGCGGGGGGTTGTTCACCCCGGTGATGAGCACCGGGGCGGTGCTCGGAGGGTTGGCCGGCATGGCCTGGTCCCTCGTGTGGCCTGGGGCCACGGTCGGCAGCTACGCCATGATCGGGGCGGCGGCCATGATCGGGGCCGGGATGCAGGCGCCCCTCTGCGCGCTGGTGCTGGTCCTCGAGCTCACCCACAGCGGCTTCTCGGTCCTGGTCCCGATGATGGCGGCCACCGCTCTGGCCACCCTCGTCAGCCGGTCCATCGACGGGTACTCGATCTACACCGCCCGCCTTCCCGGCGGCTAGCACTGTCGGCCCGGCCGATCGTTGACCGCAACCCCCCTGGCGCGTAGCTTCGCGCCGGCCGTCACTGCTCACCGGAACGCTGCGCCCTCGGGGGGACCCATGTACCGTCAGATGCTCGACCCGATCGGGCATTCGCTCGGCCTGTCGTCGATCGCTGCGGCCGTGCCGCTGCTCGCCCTGTTCGTGCTGCTGGGCGTGTTCCGCCTGAAGGCGTGGGTCGCTTCGCTCATCTCCTTGGTCATCGCCCTGGTGGTGGCTGTCGGCGTGTACCCGATGCCGGCATCTCAGGCGCTGCTGGCCGGCTCCGAGGGGGCTGCGTTCGGCTTCTTCCCGATCCTGTGGATCGTCATCAACGCTCTCTGGATCTACGAGATGACGGTCGTGACCGGCCACTTCGATGTCCTGCGGCGGTCATTCGCCAAGGTCAGCGACGACCAGCGGATCCAGGGGGTGATCATCGCCTTCAGCTTCGGTGCGCTGCTCGAGGCGCTGGCCGGGTTCGGGTCCCCGGTGGCCATCACCAGCGTCATGATGATCGCCCTGGGCTTCCGCCCGCTCAAAGCGGCGACGGTGGCCCTGGTGGCCAACACCGCCCCGGTGGCGTTCGGCGCCGTGGCCGTGCCCATCACCACCCTGGCGACGGTCACCCACCTGTCCGTGGGCCATCTGGGGGCGACGGTAGGGAGGCAGACCCCGCTGCTGGGTGTCTTTGTGCCGGTGGCCCTGGTCTTCATCATCGACGGCCGGCGCGGTGTGCGCCAGACGCTGCCGGCGGTGCTCGTCACCGGCATCGTCTTTGCTGTGACCCAGTTCGTGGTGTCCAACTACGTCAGCGTCGAGCTCACCGACATCGTTGCGTCGTTGCTCAGCGCGGCGGGGACGGTGCTGTTCCTGCGGGTGTGGCGCCCCTCTGAGGTCTACGTCGAGGCGGCGGAACCGGTGGCGGTGGGCGGGGC
>JALYVP010000081.1 GCA_030853185.1 Actinomycetota bacterium
CGCGTCGGCTGTTCGGGTTGCCGCCGGCCGCCACGCTTCCAGGCCCCGGTGGAGTGCCAGGTAGGGTGCTTCCTCTGCCGGGGTGGCGTACACGGCCCCGATCAGGGCGGCGGCCTCCCGATGCCGCTTCCCGGGCCTGCCCGCCTCTCTCCCGACCGCCCCGCGAGCGGTCGGATCGTGGGGAGCCCCATGCCGCCAGCGGGCGTCGTCGAGATCCTCCAGGGCCGCCAGCAGCGCTTCCATCGACGACGCCAGACTCTGGCGGGCGGTGAGGAGTCGGCCACGATCGTCACCGTGCCGGGCCTGCCAGGCAAGCTTCTCGCCGTGGACGCGGACGCCATCCACCAGGCCGTCAAGGTCGGCCTCCAGGCGCTCGACGAGGGTCCGTTCGGCGCTCAGCGTCGCATGGTGGAGGGCGGACCTCCGGGCCCGGAGAGTCTCGAGCAGCTCCAGGCGGGGAGCGAGCAACTGGCGGGCCTGTCGCTGGAGCTCGGCCCGTCCGCCGGGCCGCCTGTCACCGTCCGGACCGGGGCCGAGCTCGAAGCGGCACAGGTCGGCGTCCCAGGCGCCGGCGGCATAGGCGGCCAACCGGGCGTCGGTCACCGGATCGGCGGCGGCCCAACCCAGACCGGAGGCGAGGGCGTCGATCGGGCCGTCACCGGGGATGGAGACGCCACGATGCTCCAGCTCGAGAGCCAGGCGGACGCCGTAGGCCAGATCGCTCTCGTCGGGATCCTGCCAGGTGGTGTGGGCGTCGAGCCACCATGCCGGGTGGCGTGCGCCCTCCGGGGTGATGCCCGGCGGCAGGCGCCGGCGGCCGTCTGCTGTCGGTCGGCGGGGCCTGGGCAGCGGTTGGAGGGAGGTGAACGGAAAGACGATGATCCCCCGCCCGCCTACGCCGAGCCAGCGGGCGAAGGCATCACCGATGGCGTCGGTCTCCTCGGCCGTCAGGATCGTTTCGGTGGCCGGGTCCACCCCGGTCACGGCCAAGTCCTCGGCGCGGAGCGTCATGGCCGCATCTGCGTCAGTCAACGGGATGGTGGGATCCAGAGCGAGCTCTGCTCTTTGGTCGGCTCGCCGGCCTCCTGTCGGCCGGGCGGGAGCGCCAGCGTCGCCCTCGCAGGGGCCGCCGGAGTGGCGCCGGCGGCCAGCGCCGGGGTGACATCGGATTCCGGCGCCCCCGCGCCCAGCGCAAGAGTGAGCTCGGGATCCGGTGCTGCGTCCACGCAGGCGGGTTGCGCCGGGTCGGTGGTGGTCTGAGGCGACGGGTCGGCGCCGGCCGCGGAGGTCGGGGCGAAGCCGGCGGGGAGGAGCAACCGGCCAATCGGCGCCGGGCGAGAAGCGGGCCCGAAGTCCACCGTCGCCCCGGGCTGAAGAGCCGACTCGACGCGACGAGGACGTGGTCCCGTCATCGGAGACAACGCAGAGAGCCCGGCCGAACCGGCTGTCAGGGGCGGAGCGAGGGGCCGCAGTCGTCCGGCGATCAGCGAAGGTGCCGCAGCCGGGCCGGCGTTGAGCCTGGGGAGAGCGGGCGGGGCCGGGCCGGCCTGGCTCGGCCCCTGCTGTCCGCCGATGGCACGACCCTCGAGCAGATCTCGCCACGTGCGGTTCCAGGGCAACGGACCGGCCGCCACCGGTGGTCGGTTGTCCGGCAACCTCGGGCGGGCGGTTGCGAATGAGTAGGGCCGGGATCCGGACCCCGCTCGTCCCTTGAGGGTGTCCGCCGCAGACCGCAGGTCGGACGCCTGCTGGAGGCGGGAACGAATGTTGACCGGCTGCCCCGTCCCCGCCCCCATCTGCCCGAACGCCGCGGTCGTCTTGATGGCTCCCCGCAGCGAGGTGATCGAATCCATGCCCACCAGGCGCAGCAGCTTGCGGAGCAGGTAGAGGGCCGCCAACGGAATGAGACCCTCGATAAGACCGGGCAGAGTGCCGGCGTCGCTGTTGAACAGGCCGAGGGTGACGTCTTGGAGCAGACCGATGAACAACAGCAGCAGGCCCATGAGCACCGAGAAGGTGAACGTGGAGAGGAGGGCGGCGAAGCTCAACCCGAACGCCTTGCGGGCGGCCCGCCTGGTCGTCTCCGACGGGATGGCGGCGAGGAGCAGGAAGATCGGAGCGCAGGCCATGAGGATGATGAGGCTGAGCTTGCCGATCAGGACCCCGAGGGCCAGGCCGCCGAGGCTCCATGCGTAGGTGATCGACGACATCAAGGCGATCAGGGAGGTGGACAGGGCCAGGCCGGAGTTGTGCCCGTTGAGACCCTGGATGTAGTTGCGGGCGTCGGGCGAGTCGTGACCGTTAGCGTTGGTGGCGGTGTGGATGGCGTTCTCATCCTCGAAGTCGAACGGTCCGTTGGTGGTGAAGGTGCCGCCCGTCGGCGGAGGCTTGGTGGTGCCCTGGTCCCACCACGTGGAGCACGTCTTCTCCTTGACCGATGGAGGGGCGTTGAACACCTGGGCGAAGGCAGGATCGACGGTCCAACCGTTGTCGGCGTTGGAGCCGGGCCCGGTGTAGTCACACGTCGCCCAGGCGATCATGTTGCGGCGCAGGTCGTCGTCGCCATTGGCGTAGTCGGGGCCCAGCAGCGGAACGTAGGGTGGATGGGTGTGGTCGATGTTGGGGTCGGCGCCGACCAGCTGGTTCCACGGCGGACCCGAGGAGCTCTTGGTGTAGGGGCCGTTGGGCCCGTCTGAGTACATGGCCAGAACCTGGTCCTGGGCCGACACGTTGGCCTGGATCTCCAGCAGATGGCAAAAGGCCTTGTCGCCGAGCGGCCCGGGCCCGAACTGGGCCTGGATCCACGGCGCCATGACGGCGCTCTCCCAGATCTGGGACAACACGATGCTGTCGGCCACCTGGAGGGAGGGCGGCCCCGTCCCGGCGGCCCCGTTCTGGGCGGCGTAGAGGTTGTCGAGGCCGTCGACGTAGTTGGCACAGCCCGCGACCTTGGCGTTCTGGTTCCCGCTGATCCCGGGTGTTCCCACCGGACCGAACTCGTCCGACAGCTGAGCGACCGAGCCGGAGAGAGCGGTGGTCCAACCGGTCACCTTCTGGACGGCCCATGATGGCGACCCGGGGGTGTCGACCGTGGTGGATCCGGCGGCGGCCGAGCTGACCGTGACGACCAGCAGGCCGACAGGGAGGAGCACACCGGCGAGTCCCCGGAGGGCCCCGCTGACACCCGACCCCTGCCGGTACGCCTGGTAGGCGACCATGCCGGCGGCCACGATGATCACCAGCACCACGACCGAGGTCGCCCCGCTCGTGCCCAGCAGAGCCACGCCGATCTTGTGGTAGACGGGGTTGACCAGCTGCTCGGTCTGGCGGATGAGGTCGGTGCCCTGGGCGGCGGTGACCAGGGTGCCAAGGACCTGCCAGAGCAGCGCCGACACCTGGAACACCAGGCCGGCGATACCGGTGAGGAACGGGTCGCCGGCACTGATCACCGACCCCACGCCGTAGTGGGTGTGGATGGTGGCGACGGCATTGGCCCAGCGCAGCAGGGGGAGGCTGGGCGCAGCGGGCCCGCCGCCGGCGTCGGCCGTGCCGGCGCCGGCGGCCAGGGCAGCAATCGGGGTGAACCCGAGGACGAACCCGGCGACCAGAGCCACCAGGAACAGCCGCCGAGCCACCGCCCGCGCGGGAGACGGAACGAGCCGACCGGTCCCCCGGACGAGGGCGGTTACCGGACGGCGCGCGCCGGCGAGCGGGTGGAGCACGGTTGCGACCTTGCCGAGCCGACGTCACGGACAGGGACGGGCGCCACGGCACGGCGGCAGAGCCCCGGTCCGGTGTGCGATCGGTCCGGAGCGTCATCCTCGTTGGTCATCTGCAACCTCCTCCGACGGGGACACCACGAGGCCGGGGCCACGCCTGCGCCCTGCTCCTCAGCCCATCGTGAACGACCCCACGAGCCACCCGCCGTCCGACTCCTGTTCGACCGTCATGGACATGGTGGAGGTCTGCGGCGGTCCGATCGGCCGGCCATCCTGGCCCAGAAGGTGCTGGGTGAGGGCCACGGATACGACGCTGGTCCGGGGGGAGGACGCGGCGACGGTGACCTTATCGATGGCGGCCAGGGCAGACGGCGCCGGCCACCAGGTCGGCTCGGGGAAGTGGGCGAACAGATCGGCCGTGGCGTACGGCTCGACCCGCGCCGCGCTCCCCGGCGGCCCGTCGGGCGAGACCCAGGTCTGGTAGGTGGCGGCGAAGGAGGCGGCCACGGCCCCCGGATCGTGAAAGCCCCCCGATGCCAGCGGCGCCGGCAGGGCCGGGAGGTTGGCGCCGGGGGAACCGCTCGGCGCCGGCCCTGCTGCCGCCGGCCCTGCTGCCGCCGGCCCTGCCGCCGGCTTTGAGTCCGCCGGCTTTGAGTCCGCCGGTCCTGGCTTTGAGTCCGCCGGTCCCGCGGTCGACGAGCCAGGACCACCAGCGGCGGCAGAGACCACCACCAGCACCGCCACCACGGCGCCGACCACGGCGCCGGCGGCGCGCAGCCAGAAGGGGATGGTGACGTCGTCGGTGCGCAGCGAACCCAGGATCGTCCGAGCGGGCGCCATCAGACCGGGACCATTCGACGGACGCTGACCAGCTTCGGGGTCCATGAACCAAGCGGGGAGATGCGGATCACGGCCCCGGTGTAGGGGGCGTCGATGACCTGGCCGGCGCCCAGGAACATCCCGACATGGCCGGGGGCTGCGCCCTGAGGATCCGATCCCATCATGAAGACGAGGTCCCCGGGCCGGAACTGGTTGGGATCGCCCAGCGGTACGGGCTGGCCGACCAGGTATTGGGCGTAGGTCGTCCGGGGCAGGGTGATCCCCGCTGCGCCATAGGCGGCCATGACCAGACCAGAGCAGTCGTAGCGGTCCGGCCCGGCCGCCCCCCAGCCGTACGGCTTGCCGAGCTGAGCCAGGGCCACATTGATGGCCCGGACCACCGCTGGTGGCGTGCCGGCCGGGATCTGGTAGCCGGCGGTGGTGGTGGGACTCGGCGCGTAGGAGCTCCCGGCCGCGGGCCGGGGATCGGAGATGACCCCGGCATAGAACTGCGCCATGGTCAAGGCGTCGGCCGCCGGGTGGGCGTCCGGGCCGGCCGGGCCCGAGGGGCCGGCTCCGGTGGGCGAAGGGTCGGCCCGGTCGGCGACGGTGACGGGCTCATGGCCGGCGGGAACGGGGCCAGGGAAGTTGGCGGCCGCCGGGAAGTTCGGGTTCGGGAAGTGCTGCGTGCCCCACGGGGAGGCGGCGACGGCCCCCTCGACGGCCTGGGCGCTCGATCCGGCCTGCAGGGCGGCGAGGATGCCGCCATAGAGGAGGCTCGGATGGCCGCCCGGCTCGAGGGTGGCGACCGTGGCCGCGATCCCCGTGCGGTAGTCGGGGTAGTTCTCGACGGGATCGCCGCCATTGGCGTTGTAGGGGGCGGCGCCCGGCTCCTGTTGGGTGGTGTCGAGCGGGTTGAACCGGGCCGATGATCCTTCCCCAGACGCCCACGCCCGGATGGCGGCGACGTTGGTGGGGGTCACCGGGACGGCCAGGTTGGTGAGCAGGTCGGTGGCGAAGCGCCCCATGGGGTCGGCTCCTGCCGCCAGACCCCCCGCCATCGGCGAACCGGCACCGGGCGTCGAGCTGCTCGGAGGCGCCGCTGCGGCGGCCGAGGGGGCCCCGCCCCCGGTGCTGACCGGGCCGATGCCCACCCCGTTGGCGGTCGGGAGGGCGGCCAGGACGCTCGACCAGAAGCGTTGGGCGTCGGGGTCGGAGAGGGGGCGGTCGACGATCGAGCTGGGCAGACCCATCTGTTCCCAGGTCCGTTCCTCTACCAGGGCGCCCGACCGGGCCAGGAGGTCGGCCTCGGTATCGATGTCCTGTTCGTCGGCTCCGGGCGCCGGCGCTGTCCCTGCCGAGGTCAACAGCAGCGGCCCGCTCCCGCTGACCGCAGTGCCCGAGGGCGGGGACGGAGCGGTTCCCGCCGTGAGCGCGAGTTCAGCCGCCGTGCCGGTCCCGATGGATGCGGCCATGGCGGCGTACACCTTCTGGGCGTAGCCGGCCATGGTCACGGTGTTGCCGGCGCTCGGGTAGGGGACCGACGACTGCTCGGCAGGGTCGCCCGCCCACAAGGGGTCGTACCAGGCTTCGGCCGCCCACCACCAGTTGTGGAAGGTGGCGAAGAGGCGTTCGGCGTCGAAGGCGGCGACGTCGTCTTGGACATGGGGAGGGGCGCCAGCGGCAGGGCCGGTGGCGTACTGGGGGTAGCCGGCGGCGCGAGCGTCGGATGCCCAGGTGGCGTTGATGTACTGGTAGGCGCCCGAGGCCCCGGCGGACGACGCCTGGTAGTTGCCGCCGGACTCAACCTGGCGCTCGCCGGCGAGGAACACGGGGACGTTGTTGACATCGGTAGCCAGCTCGCTGTCAGGGGCGCCGGCGGGCGCCACCGCGGCCAGTGTCTGCGGGGCTGCGGGACCGGCGCCCGGTGGAGTCGGCGGGTCAGGGGGGTGGGCGACGATGGGCGGGCTGACGTCGGGGTAGTCGGCGTTGGGGGCGCTGGCCCGGTCGGTGCCGTCGTAGGGGGAACGGCGTCCGTGGTCGGTTGCCACCTTGCCGATCCCGGCCAGGATCTCCCAGGGGATGGCCGGTTGCACGGAGCTGGCGGCCCGTTGATAGGCGGCGAGGTAGGTGGGCGGGATGTCGGCGGTCGCGCCCCCGACCTGCTGATCGGCGACGACCTGCTCCATCCGGGGGAGAGCGCCGAGGGCGGAGGTGATTGCCGCGATGACCATGAGCGCAACGACGCCGGCGGCGATCCCGGCGGGTTTGGCCCGCCGCCGCAGGCGCCGGGCGGCCCGGGCGGCTAGCAGCGGCGGGCTCACGTCGCCCCACCTTGCCGAGCCGGATCAGCCTGTCCTCGGCCGGACTGGGGACCGTACGCGCCACGACGGCGGAAGCTGGACCGGGTCCCACCGGCCTGTTTGCGCCGTCGCTTGTCTCACCCCGTGAGCATGAAACCGTCGGCGCCGGCCTCGGCCGCGTCGAGGGCGTCGGCCAGGCGCACGACGGCGTCACGATCGAGGACCGAGGCGGCCCGGCCCCACAGGCTCCGGGCGTCGCCCATGAGCTCCAACGTCCACCGGGCGAACATCCCGGTGTCCATCCACGAAGCGATGTCGGGAGCGACCAGGTCGCTCAGGCCGCCGCCGCTGACGGTGTCGGCCTGTAGCCGATCCCAGGTCCAGGCCCGAGGAGCCACCCGGATGACGGCGTCGACCTCCGCTCGGGAGAGGGTGTGGCCGTGGTCCGCCAGGGCCTGGGCTGCCGGGTGCAGGGCGGTCGCCTCGCTCCAGCCGAGGCGATGGCCCCGTTGTCGGCCGTCACCCACCACCGCCGCCAGCCACAGGTCGCCGATGATGGCCGCGGAGGACACCGGCGGCGGGTCGGTGGGCAGGCCCAGGCCGCGGTGCAGAGCATCGAAGAGCCGGCCACCCCGACATCCGCCGGCCACGGTCCGGCCGTCGGCCAAGGTGGTGCGGGCGCCGACGAGGCCGCGGCGGTCGACGACGACGATGACCCGGACCCCCGTCAGTTCCGGCGAGTCGCCACCAGAAGCGAGGGCCGGACGCTGGGGCACCCATCCGGGGGACAGCCGGTCCAGGTCCAGGTCGGACACCTGCGGGCGTCCCCAGCCCCCGGCCACCACGCCGATGGCAGCACAGGCCGGCGACGACACCCAACCGAACAGCTGGGCGAGATCGTCATGGCGGGCCAGGGTCATGGTGGCGTTGTGGTCGTCGCCCCTGACCTCGAACCAGACGGGCGGGTCCTCGGAGGTGGTCGCCGCCTCCAGGGCGTCGACCACAGCGTCGGGTTCATGCATCGATTCTGCCTCCTCGTACCTCGGTGGTCGAGGGCAGGTCCGAGACCCCGAGTGTTGCTGAGGACCTGGCTCGACCGTACCCGGCACCAGTGACATCGGCCCGGTGCCTGCCGCCGGCGGGGCCTATGCTTGAGTTTCGGTGGCTGAAAGAGCCCGGGCAGCGAGCCCGGTCGCAGTCGCCACCGAGAACCAGGGGAACATCATGGCCGAGAGCGTCTACAAGATCGTCGAGCTGGTGGGTACGAGCGACGAGTCGTGGGAGAAGGCGGCCACCGCTGCCGTCACCAGGGCAGGAAGCTCTCTGCGCGATCTGCGGGTCGCCGAAGTGGCCGAGCTCGACATGTTGATCGAGGACGGCCGGATCAAGACCTACCGAGCCAAGCTTCGGGTGTCGTTCAAGTTCGAGGAGGCCTGACCTTCAGGGCTGCGGGGCTGAGGTCGGGACGCTGAGGCGAGCTCGCAACCGGCCGTCGGGATCCCGGTCGATGTCGACATCGCCTCCAGCCGGACCCAGCGCCATCAGCACGGCGGTGGTGTCGTCAGCCACGGTGTCCGGCCCGTCGAATCCTCGCAGACGACGACCGCGCTGATGCGGCCCTCCCAGCGGTGCACGTAGAGGTCGTAGCCCTGGCAGTGGCGGGCCAGGGCGGAGAGCAGCAACTGCACGGATCGCAGGACCATGAGCGCCTCGGCGCCGGCGGCCGGTGGTTCCACCGCGGCGCGGACCATACCGGGGATCCCAGCCTCCTCCCGGATGCGGCCCACCTCGACCTCGAGGAGGCCGGCCAGGTCGCCGGTGACGACTGCCGGAGAGGAGGCGGTGGACTGCCTCTCGGCTCCCTGGCGTTCCCAGTCGGCGGCCAGGCAGGAAAGGCCCCACAAGGCGTCCAGGCGCCCCTGGGCCACGAGCAGGGCCTGGCTCGGCGTGGTCCGGCGGACCAGCGCGGCGTCGGCCTCATCGGCGCGCGCCGTGGCCAGGGCGACCCGCCGCTGGGCGTCGGTGCCGGCCTGAACCGCAGCGTGGCGCTCGGCCTCGGCTCTGCTCACCTGGTGGTCACGGTCGGCGGTGGCCCGGCGGGCGGCCACGATGGCCTGATTGCGTGAGCGGTACAAGCTGACGATGACGCCTGCCGCCACGACCAGAGCCGGCGAGAACAACGACGACAGTGCTCACGACGTCGGCGGCACGACCTTCAGGTGAAGCTCCCGGAGCTGGCGCTCGTTGACCTCGGCCGGGGCGTTCATCAGCAGGTCGCGGCCGGTCTGGTTGAGGGGGAAGGCGATGACCTCCCGGAGGTTGGCCTGATCCTCGAGCAGCATCAGGATCCGATCGAAGCCGGGTGCGATGCCGGCGTGGGGGGGCGGGCCATAGTGGAATGCGTTCCAGAGGGCGGGGAATGACTCCCTGATGCGCTCGGCGCCGTAGCCGGCGAGGGCGAACGCCGCTTCCATCACGTCGGGGCGGTGGTTCCTGACCGCCCCCGAGGACAGTTCCATCCCGTTGCAGACGAGGTCGTACTGGTAGGCGAGGATGTCGCCTGGGTCCTGGGTCTGGAGAGCCTCGAGGCCTCCTTGCGGCATGGAGAAGGGGTTGTGGGAGAACTCCCATTCGCCGGTGTCGGCGTTGCGCTCGTACATGGGGAAGTCGACCACCCAGCAGAAGGTCAGCTGTTTGGGGTCGCCCAACCCGAGCTCGCGCCCGAGCACCGTGCGCATCTCGCCCAGGGCGGTGCTGGCCGCCATCCGGGGGCCGACCGCGGTCAGCACCGCGTCACCAGCCTCGGCGGCCACGGAGGTGGAGATGGCGGCCATCTCCTCCTCGGTCAGCTTCCGGGCCAAGGGTCCCTTCGTCCCCGCCGGGTCGAGCTGGAGCCAGCTGCCGATGGCCCCGAGCTTGCGGGCGGCGTCGGCGAAGGCGTCGAACCACTTGCGGGGCCGGTCGGCCGCGCCCGGGACCCGCAGGGCGCGGATGATCTTCCCGGCGCCGGGGGCATCACTGAACATCGGCAGCTCGGTTCGCCCTCCGAGATCCTTGGTCAGATCGGCGATCTCGAGCCCGAAGCGCAGGTCGGGCTTGTCGGTGCCGAACCGGTCGATGGCGTCGGCGAAGACCAGATGGGGCCAATCGGTGTTCGCCTCCTTGGTGCTCAGCTCGGCCACCACCCGGCCCATGAGGCCCTCGACCTCGACGAAGACGTCCTCCTGGGTGGCGAAGGCCATCTCCAGGTCGATCTGGTAGAACTCGCCGGGGCTGCGATCGGCTCGGGACGCTTCGTCGCGAAAGCACGGTGCGATCTGGAAGTAGCGCTCGATGCCACTGACCATGAGCAGCTGCTTGAACTGCTGGGGGGCCTGGGGCAGGGCGTAGAACTCGCCGGCGTGGACGCGGCTGGGCACGAGGAAGTCCCGGGCGCCTTCTGGCGATGAGGCGGTCAGGATCGGTGTCTGCACCTCGAGGAAGCCCCGTCCGGCCAGGTGGGTCCGGACCACCTGGGCGAAACGGGCCCGGGTGGCCAGGCGCTCGACGACGGGGCCCCGGCGCAGATCGAGGTAGCGGTAGCGCAGGCGGGCCTCCTCGCCCACGTCGCTGTCCCGCTCGACGGGGAACGGGAGCACGTCGGAGCCGGAGAGAACCTCCACGTCGGTGACGGTCACCTCGACCGCGCCGGTGGCCAGGCGCGGGTTGACCGTCTCCCTCGAGCGGGCGACGACGTCACCGCCGACCGAGATGACGCTCTCGACGCGCAGGCCGGAGAGGACGTCGAACGACGCCCGATCCGGGTGGGACACGAGTTGCACCACACCGCCGGGCTCGGTGCCTCCGGCGTCGCGGAGGTCGATGAACACCAGACCGCCGTGATCGCGACGGGCCGCGACCCAACCGGCCAGGCGCACGGTCCGGCCGACATCCTCGGCGCGCAGGGCGCCGGGGCGGGTGTCTCGGTAGCGGTTGACGGCGAGGGGGCGGGTGTCGGCCATGGCGTCGCTGAGGCTACTCACTGGCACCACCCCGGCCCCGCCGGTGCACTCTCACACAGGCCCGCCGTAGAGGTCCAGGGTCCGGGCCATGCCACCGTCCACGGAGATGGTCTCGCCGGTGACGAACCGGGCCGCATCCGAGGCCAGGAAGACGATGACATCGGCGATGTCATCGGGAGCCCCCCACCGGCGCAGAGGGGTCTGACGCTCGATCGTGGAGACCACCCCGGGGACGGCCCGGTTCTTGGCCCACAGATCCGTGTCGACGGCCCCTGGGGCCACCGAGTTGACCCGGATCCCCGATGGTCCAAGCTCGATGGCGAGCGAGCGGGTGGCGGCGTCTAGGGCACCCTTCGAGGCCGCATAGGCGGCCCGGCGGGGCGTGCCGACCAACCCCGAGACCGAGGACAGGTTGACGATCGAGCCGCCGCCCTGGCCGATCATGGTGGGCACGAGGGCGGCGATGAGCAGCAGCGGGGCTCGGACGTTGACCGCCAGGAGCTCATCGATGAGGGCGGCGTCGGTCTCCACCGTGGACAGGCGGGCGGCGGCGGCGGCGTTGTTGACCAGGATGTTCACCGAACCGAGCGCCTCCACGGACTGGCGGGCCGTCGCCTCGGGCGCATCCCCGTCCCGGAGGTCGCTGACGATCACGACGGCATCGTGGTCCAGGTCCCGGGCCAGGGCCTCGAGCTGCGGGCGGGACCGGGCGACGAGTGCGACCGTGGCCCCGGCGCCATCAAGGGCTCGGGCCGTGGCGGCGCCGATCCCCCGAGAGGCACCCGTCACCACCGCGGTTTGACCCTCGAGGGACGACGCGCTCATGGGCGGAGCCTACGAGGAACCTCGACGGGCCGGGACCGTCGGGACCACAGGTACCCCGGGCGCGACACCGCCCCGGTCGCAGGACCGGGGCGGTGCGGGCACTACTTCAAGGGTTCCTCAGGAGCCGGAAAGCCGGCGCCGGCTCCGGCGCAGGAGGGCGAAGGCCCCACCGGCAAGGGCCAGCAGGCCGATGCCGAGACCGGGCTGCCACAGGCCGCCCTGGCCACCCGTGCGGGGCAGGGCGCCCGGCGTGCCGCCGGCGCCGTTCGCCGTCTTCGAGGCGGCTGAGGTCAGCGCCGCCGGGGTCACCTTGGGGCCGATCAGCTGGGTGGCGCCGGTCAAGCCGACACCGTTGACGTTGCCGGAGTTGTCCTGGCAGCCCGCAAGGGTAGCGGTGACCTTGGCGTTGTCCAGGTACAGCCCGGCCGGTGAGCTGGTGGGCACATGGACGAGGATCTTGAGGTCGATGGGCGGCCCCCCCAACGTGTAGGTCAGACCGGTCCAGGTGACGGTGGCATTTGTCGCCGACGACTGGTTGACCTTGCCGCCGTCGTTGGTGCTGACGACCTGGAAGGTCGGGTTCCCCTGCCCGGGGTCGTCGGAGATGGTGTCCACCACGTTGACGTTGGCCAGGCTGCACGCCAGCTCCGGGATCGTGGCCGGGTCGGGGACGAAGATGTCGTATTCGAAGTTGTTTCCGGCCTGCACCGTCGACGGCGTGGCCGTCTTGAGCACCTTGATCGTGCACAGGAT
>JALYVP010000082.1 GCA_030853185.1 Actinomycetota bacterium
ACGCCATCAGCACGTCGAACAGGATCTGGATGTACAGCATGGCGTGCAATCCGGGGATGATCCCGAGTATCAACGAACCGAGGACGCCGGCCAGCAGGGCGAAGAAGACATCCCGCCGGCGCTTCTGACTCTGCGCCCGGCGGCGGGGTGACTGGGCGGTGGGGTGACCTCGGCGGCTCGTCACCGCCGGGGCAGGGCCCACCGACGGAGCCGGGCCGTACGGCGCGATGGCGGCGCTTCGCGGCGGGCGGCGCTGGTTGGCGGCCGGGTACCTCGGCGGCGAGGTCTTCTCGAGGACCCGGAGATGGCGGTTGAAGGTGCCCACCGGGTCGCTGAACCCGCCGTCTTGTGCCCGTGACCTGAGCCACGTTGCAATCAAGGCTCCCCATACGAGGAGAAGGACCAACAATGCCACCGTCTTCAAGCTCCTGGGCCTACCTTTGCGTGATCGGGGACCGTATCCCGCCGGATCGCCCCGTTGGTGGATCCTGTCGAGGCGTGCGGTTGGCCCAAAGGTGAAGAGTGGGTAGATCGGGGGTGTCCGACCTGTAGAGAACCTAGTCGCCGCCGCTCCCGGCCGCCAGAGAGAGGTCGGACAAATCAGGCCTATCCCCCACCATGTGGGCGCCGTCTGCTAACGGCGGCCACGGTTCGTGGTCAACGACGGTCTTGGCGTGGTGTGTCGGTCAGAGCGAGGAGTCGTCGGCACTCAGGGCGCCGTCGATCCGGTCATCGAGATCATCGTCGAAGGATCGGGACGGAGGGGTGTTGACCAGCGGCGCCGCCAGGCCGGTGGCGGGCCGCTTCCAGTGCCCACTGCGGCCGCCGGTCTTCTCCCACAAGGCCAACTCACCGATCACCATGGAACGGTCGGCGGACTTGCACATGTCGTAGATCGTCAACGCGGCAATGGAGCAGGCTGTCATGGCCTCCATCTCCACTCCGGTGCGGTCGACCGTCTCGACCTGGGTCTCCACCTCGACGTGGTCGTCGCCAATGGTGAAGTTGATGGTCACGGCACCGACGAGCAGCGGGTGGCACAGGGGGATGAGGTCGGACGCCCGCTTGGCCGCCTGGATGCCGGCGATGCGGGCGGCGCCGAGCACATCACCCTTGCTCATGGCGTTGCTGGCCACCTTCGAGGTGGTCTCCATCATCATGAAGACCTTGCACCGGGCGATGGCCCGCCGGTGAGTGGCCTCCTTGGGGGTGACGTCGACCATCCGGGCTCGCCCAAGAGGATCGATGTGCGTGAGACCACGGTCAGTCATAACGAAAGTCTACCGATCGTGGTCAGCGGATTCCGGCCCGGCCGACCCGACTGGCATCTGGATGGCCGAGCCGTCGAGGTTTCCGCGCGACTCGCGCTCTTTGTCCAGCCGTTCGATCAGGTAGCGGCGGAACGGCGGTCCGAGGTCGTCACGCTCCAAGGCCAACTCGACCGTGGCCCGGAGGTAGTCCAACTTGTTGCCCACGTCGAAGCGGCCTTCGCGGAAGGTGTAGCCGTAGACGGTCTGGCTTCCCATCAGCATCTTGATGGCGTCGGTTAGTTGGATCTCGCCACCCTTGCCCGGCTTGACCTGGTCCAGAACCTCGAAGATCTCGGGCGTCAGCACGTAGCGGCCCATGACCGCCAGGTTGGACGGGGCATCAGCCGGATCGGGCTTCTCGACGATGTCGATCAGCCGGACCAGAGATTCGTCAACCGCTTCTGCCCGCGCGCACCCGTACGACGAGATCTCTGACGGACTGACCTCCTTGAAGGCCACCACGGACTGGCTGTAGCGGTCGTAGGCGGCGAGCATGCCTTCGAGCACTCCGGCCTTCTCATGCATGATGTCGTCACCGAGCATGACCACGAACGGCTGGTCGTCGACATGCTCTCGAGCGACCGAGACGGCGTGACCGAGCCCCTTCGGCTCCCCTTGGCGGACGTAGTGGATGTCGGCCATGTCGGCGATGGCCCTCATCTCGGCGAGCGTCTCGTACTTCCCGTCTCGCTCCAGGTAGTACTCGAGCTCGAACGATCGATCGAAATGGTCCTCCAGGCTTCGCTTGCCCCGGCCGGTGATGACCAGGATGTCGGTGATCCCGGCGTTGACGGCCTCCTCCACGACGTACTGGATGGCTGGCTTGTCGACCAGGGCGAGCATCTCTTTGGGCTGCGCCTTGGTTGCCGGCAGAAAACGGGTGCCCAGGCCGGCGGCCGGGATGACCGCCTTCTTCACCGCGCTCATCGGGGCGCGTCGGTAGCGGTGCTCACGGATGTCGTTCTACCATCTCGGAGTCGCCGGCCTAACCCCGGCAACCGGTAGGCTTGGCACTCGCCAAGCGAGAGTGCCAGCGCATCGGGCGCTGACCGCCGGCCGTGGTGGAGGACCGACACAGCCCATGCCGACCTACGAGTACACGTGCAAGTCCTGCGGCGAGCATACCGAAGCCGTGCAGACGTTCACCGACGACGCCCTCACGGTCTGCCCCAACTGCGGGGGAACGCTACGCAAGGTGTTCGGCAACATTGGGATCTCCTTCAAAGGCAGCGGCTTCTACAAGAACGACAGTCGCTCCTCGCCGGGGGCGGGCAAGACGACGGCGGCGGAGTCCTCCGACGGTGGATCGTCGAACAACGGAGCGTCCAAGAGCGACTCCGCCACTGGGGGCGGCTCCGGTTCGGGTGAGAAATCGACCTCAGGCGACTCGTCGAGCTCCTCTTCCAACGGGAGCAACTCGAGCACCCCCAAGCCCGGCTCGGGCTCCGCGCCCAAGTCCCCCGCCAAACCCTGAGCCGTGGCGAGCGCCGGAGTTCCGGCCGCGGAGGTGGCCGTCATCGGCGGATCGGGCTTCTACGAGTTGCTCGACGATGCCGTCGAGATCGAACCCGAAACCCCCTACGGCCCGGCCTCGTCGCCGGTCGCCATCGGCCTCGTCGGTGAGACCAGGGTGGCGTTCATCGCCCGCCATGGCACCCGCCACACGTTGCCGCCACACCGCATCAACTTCCGGGCCAACCTGTGGGCCCTCCGAGATCTGGGCGTACGCCGGATCATCGGACCGTGCGCCGTTGGATCCCTTCGCGCCGATGTCCGTCCCGGCGATTTCATGGTCCTCGACCAGCTGGTGGACCGGACCTGGGGCCGCCCCGACACCTTTCTCGACGGGCCGGCAGTCGAACACGTCGCCTTTGCCGACCCGTACTGCGCGGAGCTTTCCTCCGTCGTGGCCGCCGCCGCCGGGCCGGAGGTCACCATGCACGCTAGAGGCACGGTGGCGGTGATCAACGGACCCCGCTTCTCTACCCGGGCGGAGTCGACCTGGTTCCGCCGGGCCGGCTGGGACGTGGTCAACATGACCCAGTTCCCCGAGGCGTACCTGGCCCGCGAGCTGGGGCTGTGCTACGCCGGCCTGGCGCTGGTCACCGACTATGACACCGGGGTCGACGATGAGGACCCCGGCCTGGGCGCCGAGAGCGAGGCGGTGACCATGGAAGCGGTGCTGGCCGTGCTGGCCGACAACGTGCAACGGACCCGTCAGCTGCTCTTCGACGCCATCCCGGCCATACCGACCGGGTTCGCCTGCACCTGTGCCCGCAGCGGGGCGCCCAGCCTGCGCCGCGACCGCTAGGACCTCGCTCACACGTCCGCCAAGACCTGGGCCAGCGCCGCCGGCGCCTGGGACGGCGCCGTCAGCGAGGCGCTCCGCCCCCCGCCCAGATCGGCCAGCCGGGAGGTGGCCTCCACCGCGTCGGGGTGATCCGAGACCGCCAGGGCGTGGATCCTGGCTCCGCTGCCGCCCGCCGTCGCCGCCACCTGGCGGGGATCGTCGCCCTCGTTGGCCATGCCGTCGGTGAGCACGATCACGTCCCGGCGCCGGGCTCGGGAGAGTGCGGCTTGGCCCAGGCCGACCCGCAAGCCGAGCGCCAGGTCGGTGGTGTCGCCCCCCCGCAGGTCGAGGAGCCGGGACAGCACCGTCGCCGGGTTGTCGGCGGCCCCCATGTGGCGCAGGACGACGGCACGCGACCAGAACGCCACGACGGCCAGTTCATCGTCGGGCTGGAGGCGTGCCGCCAACGCCGCGGCACTGATCAGGGCGCCGGCCAACGGTTTTCCGGTCACCGATCCGGACGCGTCGATGACCAGGACGTAGGCGCGCGCCGGTCGCCGCCACGTCCGCCACCGGAGGTCGTCGGCATGCCAGGTCCTCGGGTCGACCCGCGCCGATTCGGCCAGGCGTTCCATGGTGGCGTCGGCATCGAGGTCGACGCCCGGGCCGCGGTCCGTGACCAGGCGGGCGGCCCCCGAGCGCGAACCCGCGCTCCGGTGGCGGGCGGCGGGGACGACAAGGCGGGCGGCCACCGCCCTGACCTGGGCCCGCAGCTCGACGTCGGTGGCCCGGGCCAGGTCGATCAGCAGGGGAAGAGCCATGTCCAGGTCCTCGTCGAGGCGTTCGGCCAGGGCGTCGATGTCAAGTTCACCGACGTGGGGGGAGACCGCTTCGAGGTCGGGGTGGCGGTTGTTCAGTTGGGCCCTGGATGTGGTCCGGGAGGACTGTTCGACCAGCAGAGCGTCGACCTCGGTCGGGTCGCTCACGACTCGGGGCGGCCCCGCCGGCGGACTCAGGTCCGGGCCGCTCCCGCCCCCGGACCCCGGGCTTTTCCCTCGGCATCTCGAGGGTCGTCTCCGGGCGCTGTTGCTGCCCAGATCTCCTGGAGAATGTCCTCGACGGTCCGGGTGGACCCCTCCCGGAGGCTGACCCGTCCCGACAGAGAGGTAAGGGCCGCGTCGAGGCCGACCGAGCCCGCACCGGACGGGGCCGTTTCGTTGCGGAGCTCGGCCAGGGTGGCGGCGACGGCCACGATGTCGATGGCGCCTCGCACCGAGGAGCCCGTCCGGAGGTCGGGGTGCTGGCGGGTCCGGCGAACGGCGGAGACGGCTCGGGCGACAAGGGCCTCTGTCCCCACGGCAGTGCCGGTGACGATCGCCCTCTCTTCTGACTCGTCCTGGTACCCGACGGCCACCCGGCACGAACGGTCGTAGATGGCGGGCGAGATCCGTCCCGTGCCCACCGCATCGAACGGGTTCATGGCCGCAACCATGCGGAACCGGGGGTTGGCGACGATCTCGCCTACCCGGGGTACCTGCATGCGGCGCTCGGAGAGGACACCGAGGAGGACGTTGAGCGTCTCCTCGGGGACCCGGTTGAGCTCCTCCACGTACAGCAGGCCGCCGGAGGTCATGGCGTCCACCAGGGGGCCGGGGACGAAGTTGTCGGTCCGGTAGCCTTCCGAGAGGATCCTCGACGGGTCGTGGTGGCCGACCAGGCGGGCCGGGCTCAACTCGGCGTTGCCCTCCACCAGGTGCAGGGTGACGCCGGCGCCGGCGGCGAGGGAACGAAGCAGGGTGGTCTTGCCCGTCCCGGGGGGTCCCTCGAGCAGCACGCTGCGCCCGGCGGCGAGGGCGGCGGCGACGACCTCGATGTCCCGGCGCCGGCCCACCATGGTCCGCCGGGCCACCACGACCATGGCGCGCACCGGCAGCGGCCCGGCCGTCGCCGACCCGTTCACCCCGTCGGTCATCCCCGTGGCCGTCATGCCGACCGTCACCCTACCGGCCGCGTCCACCTCCGGTGACACCGCGTGATCTCCTGCCACCGCCGTCTGGGCTGGGCCCTTGCCGGCGGATCTGCTGGTGCAGGCTCACACCGGCCTATCCGTTCGGTCGCCTCTCACCGAGCCAGCTCGGCCAGATCCACGTCGAGCAGGAACGGCCAGTCGGTCCGGAAGGTACCGCTGCCGTCGAACTCGACCTCGTAGCGGCCCTCGACCAGGCGCAGCGCCAGCAGCGACGGAACCGAGGGCTCAACGATCCAGTAGGCGGGGACGCCGAGGCGCTGGTAGAGGTCACGCTTGAGCGCCCGGTCCTGGGCGACGTTGGACGGCGACAGCACCTCGACCACAAGCAGCGGAGCGGCTGATATCGGCAGGGGCCCGTCACGGTCGAAGTCCTCACGCCGGATCACCATCACGTCGGGCACCACGCTGCCCCCGTCGGGAAGCTTCCAGTCGTACGGCGCCACCATGGCCATGGAATCGGCCGTCTCCGACGCACGCAGGAGTGCGAACAGATTCCCGGTCACCCGCTGGTGACCGCCCGCCGGCGACGGGGTCACGATGAGGCTCCCGCCGATGATCTCCCGCCGGTAACCGTCGTCGGGCATGCCCTCCAGGTCGTCATAGGTGAACGGCACCGCCTGCTGGGTCATCTCAACGGCCATCGAAATCACCGTACGACATCACGCGGGCACGCTCCCCCCTCAGCCGGCACCGTTCAGGCCCACCGGGCAGGCCACACCCGTCCCGCCGGACCCGCAATAGCCGCCAGGGTTCTTAGCCAGGTACTGCTGGTGGTAGGCCTCGGCGTAGTAGAAGGTCCCGGCGTCGAGGATCTCCGTGGTGATCGGCCCGTGGCCCGCTTCGTCGAGCACCTTCTGGTAGGCGACCAACGACGCCTCGGCAGCTTCCCGCTGGTCGGCGCGGTCGACGAGAATGATCGAGCGGTACTGGGTGCCGACGTCATTGCCTTGGCGCATCCCCTGGGTCGGGTCATGGCCCTCCCAGAAGGTCTTCAACAACACCTCGTAGGTGGTAAGCGCTGGGTCCCATACGGCCAGCACCGCCTCGGCATGGCCAGTCCGTCCACTGCACACCTCCTCGTAGGTCGGGTTGGGCGTGAAGCCGCCGGCGTAGCCGACCGCCGTCGTCCATACCCCGGGTGTCTCCCAATACCGGCGTTCCTCCCCCCAGAAGCAGCCCATGGCGAACTCGGCTCGCTCCAGGCCGTCAGGGAAGGGCGGCACCATGCGGTGGCCGTTGACATAGTGAGCCTCGGGTACGGCCATGACCTGCGACCGCCCGGGCAGTGCCCCGTCGGCGTCGATCGTCTCGGGTGAGCGGCGACTGAAGAGTCCCATGGCCCCAGCGTACGACCGCCTGGTGGCTTCGAGGCATTCCGTCCAAGGACGACGGCCGATCGTGACTCTGCGCCTCGACCGCCTCCCCGACGTCCTCTTCACACAGGGCAGGCGCCGGGCGGGCAGGCCCAACCGGGGACGGGCCGGGGGCCTGCCCGCACCGCCGCGAGCAGTGTGTCACGAATGGCCCGTTGGCCGGGTGGTTCAGACGCCGCTCATGGCCACGTCGGCCACGGCCAGCGTGACCCCGGCGGCCGACGACGGCAGTCGTTCGACGTCATTGCCGATGGCCACGATCTCCGACAGCATCCGCTGAATGGTGGAAGCGATGGTGATCTCCCGCACGGGTCCGGCCAGCTGGCCGTTACGGATCAGCACTCCCTCGGCGCCGACCGAGAAGTCACCGCTGACGGGGTTGACGCCCGAGTGCAGCCCGGACACCGATTGGACCAGCAACCCGTTTCCCACCTTGGCGAGCACCCCTTCGGCATCGAGGTCACCGGGCACCAGGGTCAGGGCCCGGGCGCCGGTGGCGGGCACACTCTTGAACCCGGCCCGCACCGCCGAGGCGGTCGAGTTCGTCCCGGCCCGGCGGGCGGAGTACGTGTTGTAGAGGAATCCCTGCAGGACGCCGTCGTTGATCAGCCGGTTGCGGCGGGTGGCCAGGCCTTCGGCGTCGTAGGGGGTGGCGCCGTATGCCTCGGGGTCGGTCGGATCGTCGACGAGGGTGAGTTGCGGTACGGACACCGCGTTGCCAACCCGGTCGGCGAAGAGCGACCGCCCCTTGCTCACCGCCTCGCCGTCGAGGGTGCCGGCCAGGATCCCGAGGAAGGTAGCGGTGATGCGCGGCTCGAAGACCACCGTGAGGTGGGCGGACGGCGGCTGGGTGGCCCCGAGCAGGCGGGTGGCCCGCTCGACGGCGTCACCGACGGCCTTGCTGGCGTCGAGGTCGGTCGGGCTGCGGCCCACCGTGTAGCCGCCCCCGGTCTGGGTTTCGGCCCCCTCCCCGGCGATGGCATAGGCCGACAGGTAACAGGCGGTGCGCCTGGAGGACGAAACGATGCCGGTGCTGGTGACCACCGCTGACTCGAAGGCCGCATCGCCCCAATCGGCGGACTCCACCTGACGGATCCGGGGGTCGCCGGCCCGCACCGCCGCCTCCAGGTCCAGCGCCCGGCCGACCTTGTCTGTGGTCGGATAGCTGATCAGGTCGTCACGCCACAGATCGAGGTCGGCGGCGGCGACGCCGTCGGGCACGGCCAGACCGACGAGCTCGTCCGGGGAGGCAAACCCGGCGTTGTCCCTGGCCTCGGCGACGGTTTCGGAGATGACGTCGGGGTCGAGTGATCCGGCATAGGCGAAACCCTGGCGGTTACCCGAGACCACCCGGACACCGATGCCCGCCGAGGTGGCCGATGACAGGGACTCGACCTCGCCACCGAACACCCGGATCTCGGTGTCATGACCCCGAGCCACGAACGCCTCCACCTGCTCGCCGTCTCGGGCCCAACCGGCCACCCGAGCGGCCACGTCCACCAGCGGCTCGCCGGCCGGATCCGGGGGGCGGGCCCGTCCGGCGGTGCTCATCGGGCGGTTCCACCGACGGTCATGGCCGCCACCCGTAGCGTCGGCTGACCGGTGCCCACCGGAACTCCCTGGCCCTGCTTCCCGCAGGTCCCGGGCGAACCCATGGAGAAGTCGTTGCCGACCGCATCGATCTGCTCGAGCACCCGGGGGCCGTTGCCGATCAGGTTGGCGTCGCGCAGCGGCTCGGTGATCCGTCCGTTCTCGATCAGGTACGCCTCGGTAGTGCCGAAGACGAAGTCGCCTGTTGCCGTGTTGACCTGGCCTCCACCGAGTTGGGCCACGTAGACGCCGCTCGGTGTCTGGGCCACGATCTCGTCGGGGTCGTCGTCGCCGTCGCGCAGGAACGTGTTGGTCATGCGAACCATGGGCAGGTGCTGGTAGGTCTCCCGTCGCCCGTTGCCGCTGCTCTGGCGACCCTCCTTGCGGGCCCGGAGCCAGTCCCACATGTAGTCGGTGAGGACCCCGTCCTCGATCAGCACGTTGCTGCGGGTCGGGTACCCCTCGTCGTCGATGGCCAGCGCGCCCCACTCGGGTCCCATCGTACCGTCGTCAACCAGCGTGACGAGGGGGCTGGCCACCCGGGTGCCTACCCGGTGGGCGAAGACGGACGTGTCCTTGGCGATGTGGTCCGCTTCGAGGCCGTGCCCGCACGCCTCGTGGAACAGGATGCCGCCGCTCCCTGCCTTGATCACGACGGGGACCGTGCCCGATGGGGCGGGGCGGGCGGCCAGCTTCAGCAGGGCCCGCTCCGCCGCCACCCGGGCCAGGTCGTCGATGGCATAGGTGTCGAACAATTCGAAGCCGACGGTGCGGCCGATCGACTCCCGGCCGGTCTGCATCCCGGTGTCCCCGAGGGCAACGCACGACACGGCGAAACGGGTCTTGACCTGGTCGTCGCCGGCCAGGAGGCCGTCACTGTTGGCCACCAGGATCCGCCGGCGGCTGTCGCCGTACACCGCGCTGACCTGGCGGATGGCGCCCCCGACGGACCGGGCGGCGTCATTGGCTCGCTCCAGGAGCGCCACCTTTGTAGCCTTGCTCACCGTCTCGGGAGCCACCTCGACCGTGGTCGGCGCAGTGGCGTCGACCCGTGAGAGACGGATCTCCCTGGTTCGCCCGTCGCCCCGCTGCGCCGCCGACGCGGCGGCCGCCGCCGCCGCCGTCAACCCCGACTCGGACAGGTCACTGGTGTGGGCGAAGCCGGTGGTCTCTCCGCTGACCACCCGGATGCCCGCACCCCGGTCCCGGCCCGAGGAGATGTCCTCGACCCGACCGTCGTCGAGACGGGCGGCGCAGCTGCGGCGGTCCTCGGCGAAGATCTCCGCGAAATCGCCACCGGTCCGCAGGGCGCTACCGAGCACCCGCTGGACTATCACTTCGTCGATCACAGGATCTCCTTCGACCTCGGCCTGCCATTCGGTTCCCACCGAATGGCAGGGTCACATTGGCTGCAGTCGAGGCTACCGGCATACCGTTTGGTTCGTGCCCGCCAAGCTCGCTGCCCAGGCTGTCGTGGAACTTGTCGTCAGTGCCGACGACACGGCCTCCTCCCTCCAGTCCGGGGACGTGGACGTCCTGGCCACCCCTCGCCTGATCGCCCTGTGCGAGCAGGCAGCGGCTGAGGCCATCGCAGGGAGGCTGGGTGCCGGCCAGACCTCGGTCGGGGCCAGGGTCGAACTGTCCCATGTGGCCCCCGTGGCCGTCGGTTCCACCGTACGGGCCACGGCCACCCTCGAACGGTTGGAGGGCCACCGGTTCACCTTCGCGGTGACTGTCACTGACCGGTGCGGGCTGGTAGCGGCCGGAAGGGTGCTGCGCGTGATCGTCGATCGCCAGCAGTTCACCGACCGGGCCCGGTGACGGACCAAAACAACTAGATCCCCCGCCTCGTTTACGCTCTGGGTGACCATGACCACGTCTCTGCCGGTTGCCGCCCCGCCCTCTCTGGGTGACATCGCCGCTCGGGTGGACGAGCGAATCGCCCAGGCACTCGATCCCGATGCCCGACGCTGGGCCGGCGTCGATGCCGATCTGGCCGCCCCTCTCGCCGCCCTGCGGTCCCTCGTGCTTTCGGGCGGCAAGCGCCTCCGCCCCGCCTTCTGCTACTGGGCGTTCGTCGGCATGGGCGGTGACCCCGATGATGCTGCCGTGACCGACGCCGGTTGCGCCCTCGAGCTGCTCCACACCTTCGCTCTCATCCACGACGACGTGATGGACGCGTCGGCCCGGCGCCACGGGGTGGAGACGGTCCACGTGTCCTTCGCTCGCCGCCACCAGCAGCTCGACTGGCACGGTGACCCGGCCCGCTTCGGTGACAGCGTGGCCATCCTGGTCGGCGACCTGGCCTTCGTGTACGCCGACCGTTTCCTGGCGGGCGCACCTCGCAAGGCGCTCGACGTGTGGAACGAGCTGCGCCTCGAGGTCAACATCGGCCAGTACCTCGACACCAACGGGACAGCGGCGCGGCGGGCCGACCCGGACCTGGCCCGGAGGATCTGCCGCTACAAGTCCGGCAAGTACACCATCGAGCGTCCTCTCCACCTGGGCGCGGCGCTGGCCGCGCCGGCGCGCATCGACGAGGTCATCGGCGCCCTGTCGGCCTACGGCGACCCTCTCGGTGAGGCCTTCCAGTTGAAGGACGACATGCTCGGCGTGTTCGGCGACCCGTCGGTGACGGGAAAGCCGGTCGGCGAGGACCTCCGTGAGGGCAAACCCACCCTGCTTCACGCCCTCGCCACCCGCCAGGCGACCAACCTCGATCGGGAATTGCTTGACGGTCGCTTCGGGGCCGCCGACCTCACGACCGGCGAGGTCGCAGAGATCCAGGAGATCTTCCGCCGGACCGGCGCCGCCGCCGCCGTCGCCGACACCATCGAGCGGCTGGTCGACAAGGCCCTTTCCGCCGCCGAATGCCTGCCGCTCAGCCCCGAAGCCGTCCGTGCGCTCATCGAGCTGGCCCGCTTCGTTGCCGGCCGCGATCACTGATCCCATGCGGGTCATCGTCATCGGCGCCGGCCTCGGCGGCCTGTCCGCGGCCTGTCACCTGAGCGGGCGCGGTCATCAGGTCACCGTCGTCGAGCGAGGGGACGTACCCGGCGGCCGAGCCGGGTTGTGGCAGTCCGAGGGCTACTCCGTCGACACCGGCCCGAGCGTGCTGACGATGACCGGGCTGCTGGCCGACACCTTCGCCGCCGCCGGGTCGTCGATGGCCGACCACCTCCAGTTGCGACCGGTGGACCCCATGTACCGGGCCTGCTTCGCCGACGACGAGCCGATCGCGGTGCGCCACGGTCGCGGCGCCATGGCCGAGGAGATCCGTCGCACGTGCGGCCCGACCGAGGCTGCCGGCTTCGAGCGGTTCTGTGATTGGTTGGAGAAGCTCTACAACCTGGAGCAGCCCAACTTCATCGAGCGGAACTTCGACGGCCCCCTGGACCTGGCCCGGCCCTTGGGCCCTGCCCTCAACCTGGTGCGCCTCGGAGCGTTCCGCCGGTTGGCCTCGGTGGTCAACAGCTATTTCGAGGACCACCGCCTGCAAAAGCTGTTCAGCTTCCAGTCCCTCTACGCCGGCCTGTCCCCCTTCGACGCCCTGGCCATCTACTGCATCATCACCTACATGGACACGGTCGAGGGTGTGTGGTTCCCCGACGGCGGGATGCACGCCGTGGCCAGGGGCCTGGCCGACGCCGCCGTCAAGTCCGGGGCGGACATCGTCTACCGCGCCCCGGTCGAGCGCATCGTCCGCCGGACAGGGACGACCGGCCCGGTCACCGGGGTGCGGCTCGAGGACGGCACGTTCCTTGGGG
>JALYVP010000344.1 GCA_030853185.1 Actinomycetota bacterium
GCCCAGGCCGGGGCCGAGGAGACGGCCCGGACCGCCGACGCCGACGCCCACCGGTGGTCGGCTCGGGCGGAGGCTCTCGCGCAGGCGCTCAACCAGGCCCGGGCTCGGGCAGGGGTCGAGCGCTTGGCCGGGGTGGCCGGCGTGGTCGGGACCCTCCTCGAGCTGGTCGACATCGACGACGGTTTCGAGACGGCGTTCGAAGCCGCCGCCGGGGAGGTTCTCGCCGCCGTCGTGGTCGACGGAACCGACGCCGCCCGCCGCAGCCTCGAACACCTCCGCGACCTCGACGGAGGCGGGGCGGTGGTCGCCCTCCCCGGACTAGCAAGGCCCGCTGAGCCGCTCGGGGCCGCGCCGGTCGCCCCGGCTGAGCCGGTTGGGGCGGCGCCGCCCGGTGAGGGGGGCGACATCCCGGGGGCCACCGGCCTGCGCGGGCGGGTTCGGGCTCGGCTGCCTGGTGTCACCGAGCTGCTCGACACCGTCCTGGCCCGCAGCGTCGTCGTCGCCGGCGGTTGGCAGGCTGCCATCGACCTGGCCATGGTCCGCCCCGACCTTGTCGTCGTCACTGCGGGCGGGGACCGCCTCGCTGGTGGTCTGTGGCGCGTCGGCACATCCGCGACCGGGGCTACGGGGGCGGCGCTCGAAGAGGCGGCAGGGGCGGCCGAGGCGGCGACCACGGTGGCGGCCGAGGGGCGAGACCGGCTCCGGGCGGCCAAGGAGGCGGCCGAGGTTTCGCGCCGGGAGGCCAATGAGACCCGGCGGGCGGCGGAAGCCAACCACGAGCGTTTCCGGTCGGCTGAGGCGACACTCACCCGAGCGCAGACCGATCTCGGCACCCTCGAGTCCGATGCCGCTCACGCCGCCGCCCCCAGGGCGGACACGGAGGCGCGCCTAGCCGGGGAGTTGGCTCGCATCGCCGAGCTGGAGCAGATCCTTCCCGGGGTGGAAGCCGCGGCCCGCGCCGATGCCGAGGCGGCTCTGGCCGAACGGGCGGCGCGGGGGCGCCTGGCCGACCGGGCGGCCGCCGTGGCTGCCCTGCGACGGGACTTCGAGGTGCGGGTTGCGGGCTTGGAGGAGCGCCGAAAGCTGACTACCTCGCGCCTCGAACAGGTGGAGCAGCGCCTGAGGCGCAACGTGGTGGAGCGCGAGACCGCTGCCGCCAGACGTCAGGCACTGGAGGCCAGCAGGGCCCACCTCGGGCGGCTGACCGACATGGTCGAAGGCCGGGAGCGCACCCTCGCTGGTGCCGTCGAGGCTCTCCGGCAGGCCCGCCGCGAGGAATCAGAGGCAAACCGTGCTCTCAGCGAACGGCTGGAGGGCCTCCGCCGCCAGCGGGCCGCCGCCGAGCGCCAGCTGGCCGAGATCCGGGAACGGACAGGTCGCGTCGACCTCGACGAGACCGACGCCAGGGTCCGCCTGGAGGCACTCGTCGAGGTGGTCCGTCGCGACCTCGACATCGAGGTGGACGCCACTCGCGATGCCCCGTGCCCGCCCCTCCCTGTCGGCACGTCGGCGCCCAGCCGCCGCACCGAGCTGGAGCGGGAGCTGCGCCTCATGGGCCCGGTCAACCCCATGGCCCTCGAAGAGCACACCGCTCTCCAGGAGCGTCACGGGTTTCTGGAGGCACAGCTGGAGGACGTCCGCTCGGCGCGGCGGGACCTCTCCAAGATCATCCGGGCCGTCGACACGGAGATCGTCGAGGTGTTCCGGGCCGCCTACACCGACGTTGCGGCCAACTTCGAGGAGCTGTTCGCCACCCTGTTCCCCGGCGGTCAGGGACGTCTGCGACTGACCGAACCCGAGCACCTGCTGGACACGGGCATCGAGGTGGAGGCCCGGCCCTCGGGCAAGAACGTCAGGCGCCTGTCGCTGCTCTCCGGCGGTGAGCGCAGCCTGACGGCCATGGCCTTCCTCTTTGCGGTGTTCCGCAGCCGCCCGTCGCCGTTCTATCTGATGGACGAGGTCGAGGCGGCCCTCGACGACGTCAACCTGCACCGGTTCTTGAACCTCGTCCACGGGTTCCGGGAAGAGGCCCAGCTGGTCATCGTCAGCCACCAGAAGCGCACCATGGAAGCCGCTGACTGCCTCTATGGGGTCACCATGGCGCCGGGGGGATCCTCCCGGGTGGTCAGCGAACGGGTGAGCAGACCCGGCATGCGGGTCAACTCCTGATTATGCCGGCGCCGGGGGGTGCGGCCCGCAAGAGCCGCTGGGGGCGCCCTCCGCAGTCCGCGCTCAACTCTCGCCGAGCAGGGCGCCGACGAACTCTTCTGGATCGAAGCCGATCAGGTCGCCGGCGCCCTCGCCGACCCCTACCAACTTAACCGGGATCCCCAACTCGGCCTGAATGGCCAGGGCGATGCCGCCCTTGGCCGTGCCGTCCAACTTGGTCAAGACGACACCGGTGACCTCCACCGCCTCGGCGAACTTCTTGGCCTGGATCAGCCCGTTCTGCCCGGTCGTGGCATCAATGACCAGGAGCACCTCGCTGACGACGCCCGGCGGCCGTGAGGCCACCCGGCGCACCTTGCGCAGCTCTTCCATGAGGTTGACCTTCGTGTGCAGGCGGCCGGCGGTGTCGGCCAGGACCAGGTCGGTGTGGCGGGCGGCGGCGTGCTGGACGGCATCGAAGACCACGGCACCGGGGTCGCCCCCCTCGTTGCCCCGGATCACCTCGGCGCCCACCCGTTCACCCCACAGGGACAATTGGGCACCGGCCGCGGCCCGGAACGTGTCACCAGCGGCCAGCACCACCGACGTGCCGACGGAGGCCTCGGCCAGGGCGACCTTGCCGATCGTGGTCGTCTTGCCGACCCCGTTGACCCCGACGAAGAGCCACACGTTGGTGCCTTCCGACTCCCGATGGAGCTGACGATCACCTCGGAGGTTGGCGACCAGATCCTCACGGAGCGCGCCCACCAGGGCGTCGGGCGTGTTGAGGCCCTCCTTCTTGAACCGTGCCCGCAAGCCGTCCAGGATCGAGGTGGTGAGCTCGACGCCGACATCGGCCAGGATGAGCGCCTCTTCCAGCTCCTCCCAGGTCGTCTCGTCGACCTTCTCCCGGGACCGGACCGATCCCAGATAGCCGGCGAAGAGGTTGCGCGCCTTTCCGAGGCGGTCCCGGAGCCGGGGTCGTTCGAGGAGTTCGGCTTCGGCGGGGGCCGACTCCGCCTCCGGTGTCGCCGTCCCGGGCGGGGCGGTGTCGGCTGGGACGGTGTCGGGCGGAGCGGTGTCGGGCGGGGTGGTCTCCGGCGCCTCCGGTGTCGCCGTCCCGGGCGGGGTGGTCTGGGGC
>JALYVP010000345.1 GCA_030853185.1 Actinomycetota bacterium
GACACCCGAATGGCTCTCCATGATCCTGGAGAGCCTGGTGTTGGATCAGCGCTCCCGGCGCACCGGGTGGGCCCCGGCCGATCTGGCCCGATTCCCGGCGCGCCAGCCCCGAGGGGCGCAAGTCCTGCTCAGAGAAACCATCCAGCCCACGATCTTCGCCCAGATGGACGCGCCGGTGAAGACACGACGCATCCTGGTCCTCACCGAAGGCCGATCAATAGCCGTCCAGGAGGGGGAGCGGATCGTCACCGACGCAAGGGCGGAGGCGGGGCTGATCATTGCTCGGGCCCAGCACCAGGCGCGAGCAACCCTCGAGGAGGCCGAGCGCTTGGCTCGTGAGGTACGATCCACAGCTACCGCCGTGCGCCAGCAGACCGCGGTAGAGGCGACAACAGCGTTGGCTGAGGCACAGGAGACGCTGACCGAAGCCCAGCGTCTCCACCAGGACCACCTTCGTCGAGCTGGCTCCCTGGAACAGCAGGAATCCGCCCTGCGCGACATTCTTGAGAGGCTTGTCAGCGCCAAGGCCGCTACCGAGGGGACCAGACCTGTGGCCCCCTCACCCGGCCCGTGCACGTTGGAAGGCCGACCTCGGCGGGTGCCCTCGCCTGATGCGACCGGCCCGGATCGTCCCTCGTTTGCCCGTCCCGTGAACCATCCCAGCCGTCGGGGTGAACTGAGCGTCACCGAGCGGATCACCACCGTTCGGCCCCGTGCCCGTAGGGCCATCCAACGCTTGCGCCGGGCGGTCAGTGTCGAGGTCGGCTTCTCCGCCGGAACGGCGCGGCGACCGTAGCGGACCTGCAACCGCTTCCGCCGAAGCGCGAGGCGGTCGACGGGGCGACCGATGAGATCCGGACCGGGCGGTCGTCATACGGATGTCGACACGAGGAGTCATGGAGGTTGCGGCGATGAGCGCTGTTCGAGTTCTGGTTGGCACCCGGAAAGGGGCGTTCGTTCTGACCGCAGACGGCAGCCGGACCGTCTGGAGCGTCACCGGGCCTCATTTTGGTGGCTGGGAGATCTACCACGTCAAGGGGTCCCCGGCCGACCCGGACCGCATCTATGCGTCCCAGAGCAACGGATGGTTCGGGCAGGTGATCCAGCGCTCCGACGACGGCGGTCTCACGTGGAACCCGGTCGGCAACCACTTTCCCTACGACGGTGTCCCCGGGACCCACCAGTGGTACGACGGAACACCCCACCCTTGGGAGTTCGCCCGGGTGTGGCACCTGGAGCCATCGCTCAGCGACTCCGATACGGTCTACGCCGGAGTGGAGGACGCCGCCCTGTTCCGCTCAACCGACGGCGGCATGGAGTGGAAGGAGCTGTCCGCTCTACGCCGCCACGACACGGGCGCTCAGTGGCAGCCCGGAGCCGGGGGCATGTGCCTGCACACCATCCTGCTGGACCCGGCGGATCCCGAACGGATGATGATCGCCATCTCGGCGGCGGGCGCCTTTCGGACCGTCGATGGTGGCCAGACGTGGAAGCCAGCCAACCGCGGTCTCCACTCTGAGGGGATCGGAGACCCCGAGGCCGAGGTCGGTCACTGCGTGCACCACGTGGCCATGCACCCGGGCCGGCCGAACGTGCTGTTCATGCAGAAGCACTGGGACGTGATGCGCAGCGACGACGGGGGTGAATCGTGGCGCGAGGTGAGCGGAAACCTGCCCAGCGACTTCGGCTTTCCGATCGAGGTGCACCCGCACGAGCCCGAGACCGTCTACGTGGTGCCGATCAAGAGCGACTCGGAGCACTACCCGCCGGAGGGCAAGCTTCGGGTCTACCGCAGCCGCACCGGTGGTGGCGAATGGCAGGAGCTTGTCGCGGGCCTTCCGCAGCGCCACTGCTACGTCAACGTTCTGCGCGACGCCATGTCCGTTGATGCTCTCCAGCCGGCAGGTGTCTACTTCGGAACGACCGGCGGCCAGGTGTACGCATCGTCGGATTCCGGTGACCACTGGTCGCCGATCGTCCGCGACCTCCCGGCAGTCCTCTCGGTCGAGGTCCAGACCCTCCCATGATCCGGGTCGTGCTCCCCGCCCATCTACGGACCCTGGCAAACGTCAAGGGCGATGTCGCGCTGGCGGTCGCCGGTCCGGTGACCCAGTGCTCGGTTCTTGACGCCCTCGAGGAGCGTTACCCGATGCTGAGAGGGACGATCCGGGATCAGGCGACGAAGCGACGGCGGGCTTTCGTCCGGTTCTTCGCAGGGGAGGTCGACCTGTCCCACCAGATGCCTGACGCGGCGTTGCCTGACGCGGTGGTCGACGGAAGCGAGCCTCTCGTGGTCATCGGCGCCATGGCCGGAGGCTGAACGTAGCCGGGTTGTGAACTGGGGCCTGACGCCGCCGCCGGCTGGGACGTGGGGTGTGAGTCGTGGCCGGCGGTACATATCGGCTGCTGAGCGATGCCGACACCGTTCCGAATGTCGCGGCGAAGGAGCTTCCCGGATGTCTGTCACGGCCTTCCGAGACCTCCCGTTGGCCGCCGCGACCGCCCCACGTCTGGTACGACAAGGACAAAAAGGACAACTTCGGAGCGGACGAGCTCGGCATCGGGCCTGCCGGCACCGAGAGTCCCACTGCGGCCGTCCTCAGGAGAACGCCGGGATCCCCGTGATGTCACGGCCGACGATGAGGGTCTGCATGGTCTCCGTTCCTTCAAAGGTGTGAATGGCCTCCATGTCGGCCATGTGTCGCATGACGTGGTACTCCCCGAGTATGCCGTTGCCGCCGAGAAGGTCCCTCGCCTCGGCCGTGATCTCCCGTGCCTTGCGGGTGTTGTTCATCTTGGCCAGCCCAGCAACCGTCGGGCTGAGCCGGCCGCTCTCGGCCAACCGCCCGATCTGCATGCAGTAGAGCTGCATTCCGGTCAGCTCGGCAAGCATTCGCACCAGGCGCTGTTGGACGATGGGGGAGGCCGCCAGGAGGCGGCCGAATTGTCGACGCTGGAGGGCGTAGGTCAACGCCGTGTCGTACGCGGCAGTAGCGTGACCGAGAGCCATCCAGGCGCAGGTGCTTCGGGTGCTGGCCAGTATCCGGCCGGTGTCCTTGAACGATCGAGCCTCCGCCAGCCGGTTCTCAGCGGGCACCCGCACTCCGCGGAGCACGATGTCGGCTTGCCACACGGAACGTAAGGACAACTTCCCCTCGATGTTGGTGGCTTCATAGCCCTTTGCGGGGGTCTCGACGACGAATCCGTTGACCTCTCCGTCGTTCTCGTTCCTGGCCCACACGACGACGACGTCGGCGATGGTGCCGTTGCCGATCCA
>JALYVP010000083.1 GCA_030853185.1 Actinomycetota bacterium
TGGCCGCTCCGCCGGCCCGGGCGGCCCCCCCGGCCCGGAGCAACGAGTTCCGGAGCAACGAGTCCGGGAGCAACGAGTCCGGGGGCACCGAGTCCGGGGGCCGACGGGGAGCCCGGCCGTCGAGCTCGGCCAGGAACGACGACGGCCGGCGCCGGTCGGCCAGGACCTCGACCCGCTCCCGGCCCCGGGTTATGGCCACATGCAGGACCCGCCGTTCCTCCTCGATGTCCTCTGCCAGCCGGTGGGGCAGGATGCCCGCGGTGGCCCCGTAGACGATCACCGAGTCCCACTCCATCCCCTTGACCCGGTGAACGGTCGACAGCGTCACGCCCTCCAGGTCGGCCTGACGGTCAAACCGGCTGCGCAACCAGGCCTCGAACGTCCCCGGGTCGGGGTGGAGACCGGCCACCTGCTCCAGGGCCTCGAGGTCGTCCAGATGGCTCGATCCCTCCCCGCCTCGGGACGCATCCAGCAGGGACATGGCTCCGCCCAGTCCTACGCCGTCGCGGATCAACGCCAACAGGTCGGCGGTGCTCATGCCGCTTCCAGCCGCCCGCCGCACCGCCTGCAGGTCCTCGACCAGTTGCTCGACCTTGATGGCGTCGCGCTCGGGGACGCTGCGGCCCACCGCCGCAAGGGTCCTGACCGACCACTGCGACCGGCGCCGCACCCGGTCGGAGAACCACGGGGGCAGGCCCCGGCTGGGACGCCGCAGGATCTCGATGATGTCGCCGCTGGCCATCGCCGACTCCGGAGCGGTGGCCAGACGGAGGTAGGCCAGAGCGGCCCGCAGGCCAGTCCGGTCCAACACGTCGGGACTGAGCGCCGACTGGGTAGCGACACCCGCCTCGGTGAGCGCCACGTGGGGGGCCAGGAGCAGTGAGTTGACCCGGGTGAGCACCGCCACCGAGGCGGGGAGGTGGCCGGCGTCGAGCCACGCCGTCACGGCCGCCACCAACGTCGTTGCCCCCTCCCCGGCCGAGTGAAGGGTGACCCGCAGCGCTGACGGGGCTCCGTCCGCCGGCGCCGGCCGGGCCGCCCGGATGGTCTTGGCCACCCGCCGGTCGTTGTAGCCGAGGAGGGTGGAGGCCGCCTTCACCACCTGGGGCGGGCAGCGGTAGTTAATCTCGAGGGGGTGGGATCCGGCGCCGGGGAACAGCCGGTCGTAGTCGATGAGGAACGCCGGGTCGGCCCCGGCATGGCCGTAGATCACCTGGTCGTCGTCGCCGACGCCGAACACGTCGAGGCCGGGGAGGGCCAGGATGCGGATGAGCAGCACGTGGGCAGGGGTCAGGTCCTGGAACTCGTCGACGAGGAGGTGGCGGTGGGCCATCTGGGCCCGAATTCGGAACGCCGGGTCCCGGAGCAGCACCTCGACAGCACCGTAGATCTGCTCGTCGAAGTCGACCGATCCTGCCGCCGCCAGCTCCGCACGGTACGGGTCGAACAGCTCGGCCAGCCCGGGAACGTCGTCGCGGCTGGCCTCGACCCGCTCGGGATCGACGAGGCCCAGGCGGATCTCGGACAGCGCCTCGAGGTAGGGGCCCACCGGGTCGGTGTTGGCCTTCCGCCTCCGAACGGGGGCGAGCCGCTCGACGATGCGTCGGGCGTCGCGCTCGCCCACCAACCCCGGGGCCCGGCCCTGGGCCGAGGACAGCAGGTGGAGGCCCAGGCTGTTGAGGGTCCGGGTGCGCGCCGACAGGCCCGCGGTCCGGGACTCCAACTCCGCCTGGGCCTTCTTGTTGTAGGCGACGGCCAGCACGGCGTCTCCCTCCCAGCCTCGCCCGGCGAGGAGGTGCCGGAACCGTTCGGTGAGCACACGGGTCTTGCCCGAACCGGCCGGGGCGATGATCCGGGCGGAACCGGAGCGGTGGGCCACGGCGCCCAGCTGATCGGGGGCCAGATCCGCCCGCGGCGCAACGGGCTCGGGGGCGACCGCCAGGCGCCCCCTCTCGACGGACTCTCGGTGGATCAGGCCGATGCCCTCGAGCACAGCCGCCTCCAACGGGGCGCGGGGGCCGCCGTCGACCCACGCCCGGCGCCCGTCGCCCAGGATCACGTCGCCGGGCCCGGCGTCATCGGGCCCGGCGACCTCGGCGCCCAGACGGGATGCCTTGGTGGCCCACCACCAAACGGGGTGGTCGCCATCGACCCGGGCGTCGTAGGTGTTGGCCCAGGTCAGGAAGTGAAGCCGTTCCTCCCACAGCTCCATGGCCGGGTCTAGCGACCACACCGCGGCGTCGACAGCGCGGGGGCGGCGGAACGAGGCCGGATCCACGCCGAGCTCGATGACGACAGGCACCCGGTCCGCCCACGCCCGATGCAAGGCGACCACCACATCGGCCGGGTGGGCCAAGGTTCGATCATCGATGACCACCCGGGCCCGGTCAGCCCATCCGGCCGGAACCTGCCCCCCGGCGGCCACGACGACGCTTCGACCCAACCGGGCAGGACCCGGGCTTCGCAGCGATGCGACCATGGGCTCCGACGCTACCGGCGAGGAGTGACGGTCCCGGCCCGCCGGCGACCGGGCGCGCTCAGTCCTTGCCTTGGAAATCCAGGGAGAGCGAGTTCATGCAATAGCGCTGCCCGGTCGGCTGGGGGCCGTCGTCGAACACATGGCCGAGATGGCTGCCGCACCTCCGGCACCGGACCTCGGTGCGGACCATCCCGTGGGCGGTGTCGGACACCAGTTCGACGGCGTCGGCAACCGCAGGTTCGGAGAAGCTGGGCCAGCCGGTACCCGACTCGAACTTGGTGCTCGACGAGAACAGCGTCGCCCCACAGGCCGCGCAGCAGTAGGTGCCGTCATCGTGATTGTCCACGTACTTGCCGGTCCAGGGGCGCTCGGTGCCGGCCTGGCGCAGCACCTCGTACTGCTCCAGGCTGAGCTCTGCCCGCCACTCCTCGTCCGACCTGTCGACCTCGGGTGCCATGGGCCCCCAGGTTACGCCGTCTCGCCCCGTTTCGCCCCGATGAGGACGATGACACCGGCCGCCGTGGCGGCATGGCGGCCCAGGCGCTCGAAGGACCGGCCGATCAGGGCCAGCTGCATGGTCGCCGAGACATCCAAAGCGCCCGTACCCAGCTCGGCGCTGAGCGACGAGCGGACGTCGGCCAAGGCGTCGTCCCTCTCACGCACAGCCACCATGGCCGCCTTTTCCCGGCGCGCCCACAGGTCCTCGACCGCCGCCCAGGTGAGAGCCGTCCTCTCGCCCACCTCCAAGATGAGGGCTCTGGTCCGCTCCCCCGCGGCCGCACCGACTCCGGCGGTGGTGGGTGAGGCCACGTCGGCAACCAGGTCAACGGAGTCATAGAGGGTGGGCACCAGCCGGACACAGCCGAGCAGGAACCGCAGGTCCCTGGCGACCGGCGCCTGGCGGGCCACGATCGACTCAACCGTGCCGGCGACACCGCCGTAGAGGTCCTCGACCAGGCCGCGCCACTCCCAGACCCTCTGCGCCAGGTCGCCGGCGCCAAGCAGCGCCTCGGTCGCGGTGCGGATGGCTTCGGGAAGCAGGCCCAACAGGGCGGCGACGGAGATGTCGAGGGCGTCCAGCTCACGGTGAAAGTCCCCCCGCAGCTCCGGCTCCATGGCTTCGACGATACTCAGCCGGCCCGCCCCCGGGCCGTTCCCGCCGCCGTTTGAACGGCGGGCGGCGGCGGGGTAGGCGAACGTCATGCCCAGGCCTACGCCGGTCCAACGTCGGCGGGCCGGGCTCCGCCCGCCGACGAAGGGGCAAGGGCTTCGAGTACCTCGACGCCTGCGGGCAGCGGGTCGAGGATCCGGCCGTGGTCGAGCGGATCAAGGGTCTGGACCCAATACCGGTACCACGACCAGTGGCGGGTCCAGGCCGATCGGGAGAAGTTCCTCGGTGAGGGCGTCAGCTTCGAGCACCCCTCGACCCAGGGGGCGGTGGAACAGGCCGTTTTGGACCTCCTCGATCCGGCCAGGCGCACCGGGGGCAGCTCGACGGACGCCGCCGAGAAGCTCAGCGCATGAAGAGGCGAGGCTGCTCCTCTCGCTCGGCGACCAGGTGCGGGTGGGTCTCGGCCAACCAGGCGAGGAGCTCATCGGGGTTCGGATTGGTCACCACCCGGTCCCCCACCTCGACGGTCGGCACTGTCTCGCTGCCCCGGTTGTGGGCGGCCACGAACCGCCGGGCGTCGTCGTCCTCCCAGATGTTGCGCAGCTCGGTCCGCACCCCGGCCCGCTCCAGGGTGCGCAACAGGCGCATGCAGAACCCGCAGCCGCCCCGCCAGTACACGACCACCGCGTCGGGGCCCAGCGAGGGGTCGACCGCCTCGCTCATCGGCCGCCCGGGCGGTCCAGGATGGTGTCGGTGGTGGCGTGGACGACGGCGGGGGCGGGGGGCGGCGCCGGCACCCGGTGCTCGATGATGGCCTGCAGGTCGTCGCCGTCGATGGTCTCCCGTTCGAGCAGGAGGTCGACGACCCGGTCGAGCTCGGTGCGGTGCGCGGTCAGCAACTCGATGGCCCGGGCCTCGGCCTGGCGCAGCAGGAGGGTGACCTCCTCGTCGATGACCCGTTGGGTGTCCTCGGCGTAGGGACGGTTGCCGAGGCCGGTGTCGCCCAGGTAGCCCGGCTGGTTGGAGGAGTAGCCGATGGGTCCGATCCGATCGGAGAGCCCCCATTCGCGGACCATGCGGGTGGCCAGCTCGGTGGCCCCGGCCAGGTCGTTGGACGCCCCGGTGGACGCCTCGCCGAGCACCAGGACCTCGGCGGCTCGGCCCCCGAGGCGGACGGCGAGAGAGTCCTTGAGGTAGCTCTCCGGGTACAGGTGACGCTCGACCTCCGGCAGCTGCTCGGTGACACCGAGCGCCTGGCCGGCGGGGAGGATGGTCACCTTGGCCACCGGGTCGGCCCGCGGCGACAGGGCGGCCACGAGGGCGTGGCCGGTCTCATGCACGGCGACGGAGTGCTTCTCCTCGGGGAGCAGGGCGTTGGAGCTGTCCCTGCGGCCGAGCAGGATCCTGTCCCGGGCGAAGTCGAAGTCGGGCTGGTCGATCACCGATCGGCCGTGGCGGACGGCCTGGATGGCAGCCTCGTTCACCAGGTTGGCCAGGTCGGCCCCCGAGAAGCCCGGCGTGCCCCGCGAGACGGCGTCGAGGTTGACGTCGGTCTCGAGCCGCTTGGTCTTGGAGTGGACCTTCAAGATGGCCAGGCGCTCGGCCGCGTTGGGCAGGGGGATCTCCACCGTCCGGTCGAATCGGCCCGGTCGCAGCAGGGCCGGGTCGAGGATCTCGGGCCGGTTGGTGGCGGCGATGACAACCACGCCGGTGGCGGGGTCGAAGCCGTCCATCTCGGCCAGCATCTGGTTGAGGGTCTGCTCCCGCTCATCGTTGGAGCCGAATGCCCCGTTGGCCCCCCGCTTCTGGCCGATGGCGTCGATCTCGTCGATGAAGATGATCGACGGGGCCCGCTTTCGGGCGTCGTTGAACAGGTCACGGACCCGGGAGGCTCCGACGCCGACGAACATCTCCACGAAGCTGGAACCGGTCAGGGCCAGGAAGGGCACCTCGGCCTCGCCGGCCACGGCCCGGGCCATGAGGGTCTTGCCCGTACCGGGAGGTCCGACCATGAGCACGCCTTTGGGGCCGACAGCCCCGGCCTTCTCGTAGCGGTCAGGGTGCTTGAGGAAGTCCACCACCTCGGACACCTCGCTCTTGGCGCCGTCGTAGCCGGCCACATCGGCGAAGCGGGTGGTGGGCTTGTCCTCGTCGTAGACCTTGGCCTTGGACCGGCCCACGCCCATGATCCCGCCACCGGCCGCGCCCAGCTGGCGCTTGGCCTGCCGGCCGATGAAGACGAAGAACCCGACGAAGAGCAGGAGGGGCAGGAAGTCGACGAGCAGCGTGCCGACCGAGAAGCCGCTGGTGGTGGAGCCGGTGATGGCCACGTTGTGGCTTTGCAGGTCACCGACCAGTTGGTTGTCGGCGAGGGCGGTGGGGATCTGGGACGTGTACGTGCTCCCGTCGGCCAACTTGCCCGAGACCTTGCCCGTGTTGGAGATGGTGGCCGTCTTGACCATGTTCTGGTTGACGTCCGTGGTGAACTGGGTGAAGTTCAACGCCTTGGGCTGGGCCGTGCTCATGTTGGGGACCAGCAGCAGGCCGATGCTGATCAGAATGCCGATCACGAGCAGCCACGGCCGCCACCTGGGTGGCGGTGGGGGTGCAGGACCGCGCTTGACGCCGCTCGGCGGTCCGGACTTGGCCGGGCTCGACCGGTGCAACACCCTTCGACTCTTCATGTGGTAGCTCCATTCGGCGCCTGGCGGTGTGCCGCGCCGAGTGTGTGAGCACCGATGGTACCGAGGTTGCTGCGCTGTCGGTGGCAGAGCAGCTGTCGATTGCTCCATCCAGCGAGGTAGAACGGGCTGCATGATCACTCGGTGGCCTCGCCCCGACGAGCTGGTGGCCACCACCCGCCTGCTCGACCATGAGCCGGACCTGGTCGCCCTCGGAACGAGCCCCGACGGTGTGCTCTGGACCAGCGACCATGGGGTGCTGGCCGGAACCGGCGTGGCGCTGCGGATCACCCGGCGGGGCCCGGGCACAGACGAGATGCTCACCCCAGAAGCGGGCCCCGACCCGGTCTCCACCGCCTCGACGCTGAGCGAGAGCAGCCACCGAGGTGCTGAGGTGTCCGCCATCCTGGGGGCCATCGAGACCGACGACCCTCTCGGCGTCCCTGGCAGCGGCCCGGTGGCGTTCGCGGCCTTGCCGTTCGCCCCCGACGCTCCCGGGACCCTGGTGGTCCCCCGCCGCACCGTCGCCCACCGGCAAGGCCGACTCTGGGAAACCGTCGTCGAGCTCCGGCCCGGCGTGACGGGAGCGTTCGCCGACCAGTGGCGGGCCCAGGCCGGTCCCCGGCTGTCCGCGCCGAGAGACTCCACCGCCGGCGCCACTCCGCCGGACGGGTTCACGCTCAGCTCGCCGCTGTCCCATGCCGCCTGGCAGGACATGATCGTCGACGCCGTGGCCACCATCCGGGCCGGCAACCTGGCCAAGGTGGTCCTGGCCCGGCGGGTCGACGTCGTGGCCAACCGCCCCTTCCTGGTCGGTGACGTCATCTCCCGCCTCCGGGCCCTGTACCCCACGTGCATGATCTTCCACATCGGAGGGTTCATTGGCGCCAGCCCCGAGCTGCTCGTCCGCAGGGAGGGCGACCGCTTCGCCAGCCACCCGCTGGCCGGCACCGTGGCCCGCAGCGGTGACCGGACGGCCGACGACGCCCTGGTGGCCGGACTGCTGGCGTCGAGCAAGGACCGCTGGGAGCACCAGATCGTCATCGACCAGCTTAGCCAGGCTCTGGCCCCGTGGTGCGAGACGTTGGCCGTTCCCGACACGCCGACCGTGATGGGGCTGCGCAACGTCTCCCACCTGGCCACCCTGATCACTGCTCGGCTCGCCGCCCGAGACGGTCGGCTCCCGACCGCGCTGGAGCTCGTCGATGCCATCCACCCCACCGCCGCGGTCGGCGGCCACCCCACCCCCGAGGCCGTCCGGTACCTGCAGAAGGTGGAAGGGTTCGATCGGGGCCCGTATGCCGGCCCTGTCGGCTGGGTCGACTCTCGCGGTGACGGTGCGTGGGCGCTCGGCCTCCGGTCGGCCTGGCTGGAAGGCGAGCGGGCCAGCATGTTCGCCGGGGTCGGCGTCGTCGCCGAATCGGACGCGAGAGCGGAGCTGGCCGAGACGCAGCTCAAGCTGCAGGCGCTGCTGGCCGCCTTGGTCCGCCCCTGATGACCGACACCGCGAGCGCCGGCCTGAGCCCTGAGGAAGCCGGGAAGGTCTTCGTCACGCCGAGCGCCTACGCCGACGATCCCCTCTTGCACCGGGCCTTCGCGGTCCTGCGTGAGAAGTCGCCCATCCACCGGGTGGCGATGGACGGGTTCCCTCCGTTCTGGGCGGTCACCCGCCACGCCGACGTCTACGACATGGCCCGCAACAGCGAGGTGTGGCGCAACGAGCCCAGGGCGGTGCTCCAACCTCTCGACCGGGAGGAGTACCAGCGCCAGCAGGGCGAGCTCAAGACCCTCATCCACCTCGACGACCCCCACCATCGCGAGCTGCGATCGCTCACCATCGACTGGTTCAAGCCCCGCAGCCTGGCCCGCCTCGACGACCGACTGGCCGAGCTGGCCCGAGCGTCGGTGGGCCGAATGGTCGAGCTGGGCGGTTCCTGCGACTTCGCCCGCGACGTGGCCATGCCATACCCGCTCCAGGTGATACTGGCCATCCTCGGCCTGCCCGAGGAGGACTACCCGCGCATGTTGACCTTGACCCAGAACCTCTTCGGGGGTGACGATCCCGAGTACACCCGGGGCACGTCTCCCGAGGAGCTCCAGAAGGTCATCATGGATTTCTTCGCCTACTTCTCCGAGCTGGTCGCCGATCGCCAGGCCCAGCCCACCGAGGACCTGGCCTCGGTGGTGGCCAACGCCAGCATCGCCGGACAGCCCCTCGACATCGTCGAGCAGCTGTCCTATTACGTCATCGTCGCCACCGCTGGTCATGACACCACGTCGGCGGCCATGGCCGGGGGCCTCCAGGCGCTCATCGAGAACCCCGACCAGCTGCGGCGGCTCAAGGACGACCCTTCGCTCATCGCCACCGCCGCCGACGAGATCATCCGATGGGTCACCCCCGTCAAGCACTTCATGCGCAACGCGGCGGTCGCCGCCGACGTCGGGGGCCACCACTTCGAGGCCGGCGACAGCGTCCTCCTGTCGTATCCGTCGGCCAACCGCGACGCGAAGGTATTCCCCAACCCATTCACCTTCGATGTGGGCCGCTCCCCCAACCGGCACCTGGCCTTCGGCTTCGGAGCGCATTACTGCCTGGGCGCGACCCTGGCCAGGATGGAGATCAAAGCTCTGCTCACCGAGCTCCTTCCCCGCCTCGACAACGTCGAGCTGGCCGGCGAACCGGCCCTGTCGCAGACGTTGTTCGTGGGCGGCCTCAAGCACCTCCCCATCCGCTACAGCCTGAGCTGACCATGGCGGTCACGAGGGGTGCCCCCGGTCACGTACCTGATGATACGTTCCGGGGGAGACTGTCACGTGCTCGGTGGCGGCGACGGAGGGCACTCCATGGCGACGCTCCAACCCACCGACTACTACGAGACGGCTCTGCGCCTGCTGGCCGAGGGGGGCGTGGGCCTGGTCACCATCGACGGCCTGTGCGAGCGGCTGGCTGTCACCAAGGGGTCGTTCTACCACCACTTCCGCAGCCGCCCCGTCTTCGTTCGCCACATGCTGTTGTACTGGGAGGAGGCCTACGGTCGCCGTCTGGTGGAGGAATCCCTCGGGGTGACGGACCCGATGGCCCGCATCGCCCGGCTCGAGGAGCTGGCTGTGGCACTCAACCACGGCGCCGAGCGAGCCATCCGGATCCTGGCCGGCACGGACCCCTTCGCCGCCGAGGTCCAACGTCGCGTCGACGACGGCCGGGGCCGGATCGTGGCCACGACGTTGCAGGAGGCCGGCTTGGGGTCGGCCCACGCCCGCCGGCTGAGCGCGGTCGGCATGACCCTGCTGGTCGGCTCCCAGCAGCTGGGGACCCGCGACCACGTTCGGGTCAGTCAGGTCCTGGACGAGTACCGGCGGTGGGTGGAGGCCGAGGTCGCCGGTCTGGCATCGGAGGCCCGGCGGTAACGTCGAGACCATGGCGTCCTTCTCCCGATTCGCGGTCCCGACCGCTGACACCCTCGAGACGCTCCCTGAAGACGTCCGGGCGCGCATCTTGGCCGTCCAGGAAAAGACCGGATTCGTGCCCAACGTCTTCCTGGCCCTGGCTCGCCGGCCGGCAGAGTTCCGGGCCTTCGTCGCCTACCACGACGCCGTCATGGAATCGGATTCCGGGTTGTCGAAGGCCGACCGGGAGATGATCGTGGTGGCCACCAGCGCCGAGCGATCCTGCACCTACTGCGTCGTCGCCCACGGGGCAATCCTCCGGGTTCGGGCCAAGGACCCCCTGATCGCCGATCTGGTGGCGACCAACTGGCGCCAGGCACCCCTCACCTCACGCCAGCGGGCCATGCTCTCCTACGCGGTCAAGCTGTCCCTCATCCCCGAGGAGATCGGTGACGACGACACCACCGCCCTCCACGATGCGGGGTTCGAGGACGATGACATCTGGGACATCGCCGCCGTGGTCGCGCTCTTCGCCCTGTCGAACCGCATGGCGCACGCTCTGGCCCTGGCCCCCAACAAGGAGTTCCACCTGCTGGGGCGCCTGCCCCGCAGCTAGCTCAGCGATGGCGGTGACGGCTAACGCTCTGGGCAATGAGACACGACTCAACAAACGCATGGGGCTCCTTCTAAAAGTTGGGTGTGAACGTTTCACTGCGCCGGGCATCACATCACCGGCCGGCGTCGCTTCTGGCCCGCTTGCGGAGTCGGCTCGCTCGAACGAGAAGAAGGCCGACAATGACCACGGACAATCCGACGACAACGACGGCATAAACCGGAAAACCGGTAAAGGCCAAGCCTCCAGAGGTAGCGCCGATTCCTCCGACGGCGAACTTGCCCGGCCCTGGCGTGTTGTACACAGCACTTCTCTCTCTCCCTCGACCTGACACGAACAACGTCATCAAAGCTGCCGCTCGACAACTCGCACCACCAGCGATCACCGCCGGGAGTGATGCCCATAACATTGAGAGTGTTGACTCCGCAAGTGTTATTTACGCGCGGGGCGCGGTCAGACCACCGTCACGGTGACTCTCGCCTACCAGGACGGTTCTGCGATGGAGTTGGGGTCTATCGGGGCCGACTGCGGCGCTGACCGCCGGGGGGCGGGGGCGTGCCCGGCCGGTAGCGGCCCTGACCGCGCCCGCTCTGGCGTTGCTGGGCGGCTGCTGCTCGCCGCATGGCCCGTCCGGCGTTGTCCGACGCGTCCGGTCCGGCCTTGATCGCTTCCTCAAGAGCCTCCGCCTGCTTGTCTTTCGGAACCCGGGACAACTGCTTGGACAACTCATACAGCTCGGGCGGAAGACGGCGTCCCTTGGCCTTCGATGTCTCGATGCTCTTGAGCACCCGACGGACGTACCGGCGCCGCAAGAACGACGACTTCATCGTCGTGCGACCGATCACCCCCCTGATTCTGCGCCTTTTCTCCTTCTCCGGCGGGACGACTTCTTTGCTCGCCTTTCTGGTTGTCGTGACCGGCCGTTTGTCCGTGCCGGCGTTCTTGTCGGAGCGAGCCATCCCCTCACGATACGACAACGCGACGGTCGAGTCTCAGCCCGTCCGGCGGGGATGGCGTTCGGCCATCACCGCTTGTTGGTACGGTCAGGCACCGCTCACCAACACCTGCGAATCGACCATGCCCTCTCCCCCTCCCGCCGAGTCGACTCAATCCGTCTCCAACGAGCTCACCGCCGAGGCCTCGCACGCCCGTCGCCTCCTTGACGTGGCCGGCAGTGGTCCCCACTCGACCCGCGGTCTCGTCGTCGCTCTGATGCAGTCCCTCGTGGCTGAGGGCTTCCGGACCAGCGTCAGCTGGTACCTGGCTCCGTCTCCGACGGACGATCTTCATGAGGTCATCTTCTCTCTGCGATTCGGCGATGAGACAAAGGACCGGCGCTGGCATGATCGCCGGGAGATCGCCGCGGTGCTTGCGGACGCCCAGCAGCGAGCCCAGGGGGGCGAGAAGGTCCAGGTGTGGTCCGGCAACGGGCACGGCGTGCAGCGCCTGGTTCTCACCAACGAGCCAGGATGCCCCCTGCAGTTCGTGGCGCCCGAGTTGCGCCATTACGTCGGTGGAACCCCCCTCACGCAGGCGGCCGTGGGCGCCTGGCGGAGCCGGCCGGGTCAGACTGGCGCAGAGCAGGGCAGCGCCGTCGAAGAGCCCGACGATGCCCAGGGTCGGCTCCCGACAGAGAACACCGGCGCGCTCGTCCCAACTGGGACGGTGGCCATGGTTTCAGCGGCACCGACGCCGGCACCGGGGCTTGATGCCGTCATGCTGGGCGAAGCCATCCAGGATGCCCTCGGCCGGGTCCAGGTCGAGGTCGACCTCGGTGCCATGCAGGATCTGGTCGCCGACGCTCTGCGCTCCGCCTTGGCCGGGGTGACCGGCGGCGCAATGACCCCGGTGACCGAGTCACCGGCGACGGACACGCAATGGCGTCGGTCCGAACCGACCGCCGCCAACGCCGACCCCGTCGACGTCGCACGGAGGGTCGCCGCATCCGTCCTGTCGCCTTCGGAGATCGCCGAGACCCTCCTCTT
>JALYVP010000346.1 GCA_030853185.1 Actinomycetota bacterium
CCGATGAGCCTTCCGAGCAGGCCGCCGGCCGCCCCGGCCCCCAGCGCGCCACCCAGGCCGCTGTGATGCCGGGGGCGTTGGTTGCCCCAGGCCGGCGCCTGGTCCCGCTGGTCGGGAGGGGCGGGAGCCGGAGCCGGCACGGGGAGGGCCGGGTCGGGCCCCGGGTCAAATCCCTGGCTGGTCCTCACCAACCGGGTGGCGTGCAGCCCTTCGACGACGATGGCCCGGGCGACGGTCAGTTGGCCGACCGTGGTGGCCTGACCGAGCTGGGCGCCCGCGGTGTTGTACCTCTCGCCGGCGTCGACCATGGCCTGACGGTTGGCGGCGTCGCCACCGTCATCGAGGGTGGACACATCATGACCGAGCCGGTTGTAGAGCGCCTCGACGTCAGCGTGGGCATCGAGGAACGCCGGATCAGGTTGGTCGCTGCGGTGGTGGCGGAACACGGTCATGCCTTCTTTCGATGGTCCCTCGGTCCGGAACCAAGACGTTCCTTTCGAGCGTAGGGCAGCGAGACCCCTCGCAGGCGGTCAGTACGGAGCGCCCGCCGGGAGAGTAGGTTACTTTCGGTAAGTTCGCTACGACGGTCCTGTCGGGAAAGGGTGCGCTGTCGATGAACCCCGAAACCCCTTCTCCGGGCGGACCGTCGGACGCCGATGTCTCCGGCTTCCCTCACGGGCGGGTGCCCCGCGTGGTCCGGGAGCGGCAGTTGCTGGCCCTGGCCGAGGAGCTCTTCGCCGAACGGGGCTTCTCGGCGGCGTCGATGGACGAGTTGGCCCGCCGGGCAGGCGTCTCCAAGCCCGTCATCTACGGGCGGGTGGGCAGCAAGGACCACGTGTTTCGGGCCTGCATGGACCGCGTCGCCGACGACATGGCGCAGAGGGTCGTCGATGCCGTCCGCCCCGAGGGCGACCCTCGCCGCCGCCTCGTCGCCGGAGCCCGGGCTTGGTTCGGCTTCATCGCCGAACGTCGGGCGCTGTGGACCGCCCTCCTTGGCGGCGGTGACACACCTCTTGGCGCCGAGGCGGCCGAGATCCGCCGTCGCCAGGCCCGGGTCATCGCCGGCCTGTTGGCCGAAGACGCCGCTCACACCGATGCCCGCTCCCCCGACGTTCTCATCGACGCCGTCGCCCACCTCATCGTCGGCGCCTTCGAAGCCATCGGTCGCTGGTCGGCGGACCATCCGGAGCTGGCCCCGGCGGCGCTCGGGGAGCTCTGCGCCGCCGTTCTCTACCCCGGTCTCATGGCCCTCAACGACGCTCTGCCCGCCGGTTGGGAGACCGAGCCCGGCATCTGACGGCGCCCAGGCCGGGGGCGCATGTCAGGCGGGCGGGGTGCGAGCGAGGCCATCCCCGTAGGGCAGGATCTGGCCGTCATGGCCCGAGCGGGGCCCGGGCAGACCCGTCGTCTGGACAACCGCGGCGCCATCCGCCCGGGATTCGGTGTTGGAGCAGCCACCGTCGGCCACGGACTGGTAGGTGCTCACCAGCGAGCTGGGGGAGAGGGTGGAGCCGTCGGCTCGGCGCGCCCGGAGCTGCGACCACCGGGCGCTCACCGGCGGGTCGTCGCACCGAGCGAACGTCTCTGTCCAGACCGCCGGCGACGTCAGCTCGGACGCACCTATCGCCAGCTCCCGCAACGTCACCTGCCGTCCGTCGACGAGATCGGTGACCTCTGACCGCCACGAGCCCGGGGTGCCCCGGGACACGGTGAAGCGATAGGGCCTCCCTGGTTGCCACGGCCAGACCACGGTGTTGGGTGAGTCGACCTCGGGCAGCACCGATCGCGTACCGCTCAACTCGCCGCCCGCCTCCTCGTAGCCGCCCCAGTTGACTGCGCCGCCACGGGCGCCCGGATGCCACTGCAGGCCGGTGTGGCCGGCGCCGACCGAACGCCCTTCCTGGGCGAATCCGACCTGCAACGCCCAGAAGTACAGCGAGTCGACGGCCGGTGCGGTCACGATCTCCACGACGGCGCTGACCTCGGTCACCACCCCGGCCGACGGGAGCTGCCACCACAGGTGGAACGACGAGGCGCCATTCGGTGACGGCGGCGATCCGCTCAGGCGAACCTGGTGCCGCGGGCGGGGCCAACGGAGCAGCGGGCGGGGCCAACGGAGCATCGACCCACGCTAGCCATCGCCTTCGGCGGTTCCGGTCGCTGGCCCACCGCACGCCCGCTGCCCGTCGATCGGCGGCCACGTTCTAACCCGTCGACTTGGTGTAGGCGAACCCGGTGCAGGAGGATCTCCTGGGCGGCAGCGCCGCCATCGAAGCTCGGGAACTTGAAGGACGCCAACCGATGGTGACTCGAACACGTGGCTCGCCCATCGCCGCCGGGCGATACCGCTTCCTCTCCCCCTTCGACCTCCGCCACTGGGGGCCGAGGGCCGAGGAGGTGGCGTGGTTCGGTCCGGCCCGGGCCCGTTCCCTGGCCGGGCTGCGACTGGCCAACGTCGTCCTCTTCTCCGTGGCTGTGGCGTTCGCCCTGGTCAACTGGGTCAGCCCCCCCAACCTGCTCAACCCCCCGCTGACCAGTTGGCCGGTGGGGGAACGGCACCTGACGGTGGTGGACAAGACCGGCGATCCTGCCTGGCACCAGGTCATCAGCCAGGCCGCCCAGAGCTGGGATGGCGCCGGGGCAGGGATCCATCTGGTGGCCACCACCGGCACCGGTCCGTGCCGCGCCGACGGAACCCGCATCGAGCTGTGCCAGGTGCCTTTCGCGGTGTTGGCCCGCAGCGACGTTCCCGACATCCAGGGGATCACCAAGCCGGTCGTCGACGACCATCACCACATCGGTGGGGTGGTGATCAATGTGTGCTCGGACTGCGATCTGAGTCCGGATCGCCGGCTCGTCATCGCCACCCACGAGGTCGGTCACGCCCTCGGCTTGGTTCACACGCTCGACCCGACGTCGGTCATGTTCCCGGTGGGGGGATCCAACCACCCCAGCTCGGCCGACGACCTCACCCTCCGCCAGCGCTACCCGCCGGCCGCCGGCTGAGGGGCTATCGGGCTATCGGGACCGTGGCCTGGCCTGAGGGTCGACGGCCAGGCAGGGTTGTACCCGCCGCCGGCGCCGGTGGACGACGCAGGCGGCGGCGGCCACGATGACCACCCCGGCGGCGGGTAGGGGCAACGGCCCGGGAGGCAGGCGGGGTGACGCTCTCACCATCGCATAGTCCGGCACCGCACCGGGACGATCCTGAGCACCGACCCCGAGGGCGGGACTGACCGGCGCGGCGGATGCCGGGGCGGGCACCGGGC